>JANYFX010000535.1 GCA_025359585.1 Rhizobacter sp.
GGTCAACGGTGTCCGAGGCCAGTCATCAATGAAGGGCGGCGCGCACTTCACACCTTCGCGGGTGCAGAAGCTTTATTCCCACACGACGCGGCTAGGCGGTGTGAGTTCACGCCACAGGCAGAGGCTGAACATCTCCGGCCCGCCGAGCGATACCGTGCGGGCGATGGTCACCTGGCCTACTGCTTGCTGGCTCTGCACGACTTCCACGGAAGAACCCCTATGCACCTGGGTGTCGTTGAGCTCCAACGTGCGTTGCTGATCCGGATACACGTCCCGATCCAGCTCATTGCGGGATGAACACCGAAATTCTCGGCGCCGCGATGATGCCGGCACTGGCGAGATAAACCTTGTGCGTCAGCGGATCAACGGCGACCGTGTGCGAGCCGATGCGCGTGCGGATCGTTTCTGTTGCCGCGTAGCGCGAGTCCGCGGCGCGTGAAGCCACCGTCAATTGCCCTGCACCTCCAGCCACGTACAGGCGCTTCAACCCGCTGTCGAACGCCACCGAGTCCGACAGCAATCCGACCGAAACCGTCGAGACCACTTGCTGAGTCTGCAGATCGAGAACCAGCAGCTTGCTGTTCGTCGAGCACACCACGAACAGTTGCCGCTCGTCGGCATCGATCGCCATGCCCGTAGGCCCGTCGCAGCCCGGTAATCCCCAGACGGACACCACTTTGCTCGTTCGCAGGTTGACAGTTGCGACCGAATTCAAATTCGACAGATTCTGGTACAGCAACCTACTTTTGAGGTCCACCACAGCGAACTCAGGCCTCCCCGGCAAATCGACCTGCCCCACGATGTCACCACCATCGGCATCGATCAACGAAGCTATCCTCGAGTCACCTGCCGCCACGTAGACCAAGCGCGTCAGTGGATCGAAGACGACCGCATCGGGGTCGTCCGCAACGCCGATCTTGCGGGTCGAACGCAAGCTCAGGCGATCGAACCTGTCGACCACGTTGGAGCCGGCTCGGGCGACGAATCCCACCTTGCCGTCGACGATGGCGATGCCGTGGGCATGCCCGACGCCGGGCAAGGTGCGGATGGTGGACGACCGGCCTGCGCCGGGCGCCGCCAACTCGACGTCGTACAGGTCGCCCGACGTGATGCTGGTCACCAGCAGATGGCCTCCCTCCAGCGCCATGTAGTCCAAGGCCGAAACGATGCCGGAGCGCGGCAACGCGATATGCGCCTCGAACCTCAGCGACCTCGAATTGCCGGGTTGCATCGGATAAATGCAGATAAGAAGACAGAGTCCCAGCAACAGTCCCAGACCCAGGACGACCGCGACTCGCATGCGCAACACTCGCGCGGACACCGAAATGCTTTTGAACATCCATTGCCTCAGGGCTTGAGGCTGAACAGCAATGCCTGCGCCTTGGCCGGGGCATAGTCCCCTTCGGCGTGGGCCAGCACTCGGCCCGCACGGTCGACCGTCAGCACGTGCGGGCTCTTGGTTGACAGCCCCAGGCCGGCTGCGAAGGCTTCCTGCTCGGCGAACAGCGGCACGACACGGTCACGCATCGGACCTTCCGCGATTTCGCGGCGCAGGCCGCGCTGGATCATGGTGCGGACAAACGCGTTCTGCGGGCCGACGACGATTAGCTCCATCCAGGGGGTCTTGCCCGCAGTCAGGTCCAGGCCCGTCTTCCAGGTGGCGAGGGACGCGCGCTGATCGCGCTCGAAAGCCAGCAACACCAGCGTGCGCTGGGCGGGCAGGTCTGCGGGCAGTGCCAGTGGCTTTTCCGCCAGCGACTCGGCGTTGGTCGTGGGCAGCTTGCCCGCAGGCGCGCTTTGCGCTTGCGCGCCCGCACTGAGAAAAACAGCGGCCGCAGTCGCCGCCGCCGCAATACACGCTGTCAGTCGGTTCATGGCAAGTGCCTTCGTTCAGAACGTGTAGCTGCCGAAGAGCAGGAAGGTCGGCGCCGTCCTGCGCTCCACGAGCGGGCTCTTCTTCGCGTCGCCCTCCAAGGTGTTGACCTGCAGCTTGGAAAACACCGTCCAGTGATCGCTGACGGGATAGACGACCTGCGCGAACACACCGACATCAAGCAGACCGCTTTTGGCCCGGTACTCCGGCAGGCCGGATTGAGCGGCGTCCAGCGCCGAGATCGACACCAGGTTCTTGGCGAACTTGTCGTCCATAAGTCGCGCGGTGACACCCACGTTGACGAGTGTCTTGGCAGCGGCGTACAGGTTGTAGCTCTCCTCGAGCTGCAGCGTAGTGCCGCCCTTGTTCGAACTGCCCAAGCGGGTGGAGACCACGGCCTCGGTCGTGAAGTCACCGTATTCGTAGCCCGCACGCAGGCGAATCGCCGGCGCCGCGCCGACCTTCGACAGGTTCGCATAGCGGCCGCCCGCCTTCGGGTCGCGCGTGTTCATGTCGGCGCCCAGTGCCGCCGAGAGCGTCAGTCCGCTGACGTTGGTCTGCACGCCCACGCCATCGACCGGATTGGCAAAGAACCAGTCCTTGTAGCGAACGTCGAGGCGAGGCACCGCGATCGTGTGCTGCTTCTTCGAGCCCAGCGAGTACGGCGAGGAAACCACCCCGGCACCGACGCTGACCTCCCACCCGTCCGGTGAACCGCGCTGCTGTGCCATGGCAGTTTGGGAAATGGTGGCTGCGCCGATGAGCGACGCCAAAACGATCCAGACTTGTTTCATCGAAATTCCTCAGGGCCTGTTGAAGTGGAAGAAGTCTGCGGCGCCTTCAATGAGCGTTGGATGAGCGAAGCAGCAAGCATGAGGGAATGATTAAGACTGACTTGGCGGCGGGCCTGTCGGCCAACCAAGGTCCATCGCGATGCAGGAGTGATCGACATGCCGCGCGAAGCGTCAACAGTGCATGAGGCACAGGGTGGTGGCCAACAGAGCGATCTGCGGCGCACCGGCCATTCAGAGGCCGTGATCACCCGTCACGACGCGC
>JANYFX010000670.1 GCA_025359585.1 Rhizobacter sp.
CGGCGTCGGCCAGCGCCGCCAGCAGCGTGGGCGCGCGCAGCCACTTCGGGTCGTTCATCATCACTTCGGTTCCGATCGCCACGTCGAACAGGTAGTTGCCGCAGATGCCGTGCACCGAGGGCGGCGCGCCGGTCACGATCGACAGGTTGTTCGGGTTCGTAAAGCTCGGGATCACGCAGTCGGCCACCAGCACCGTGCCTTCGGCCAATACGCGCTTGAGCCAGGGCGTGCGGCCATGCGCCACGGCCTGGGCGATGTAATCGGGCTCGCAGCCGTCGACACAGACCACGACGGTGGGGTGGGTCGGCAGGCGGTAGTTGCGCAGGTTGACGGTGATCATGGCGATGGCCCTCAGGCTCGTTCGAGTGCGCGGGGTTTGGCGGCAGGCGTGGCGGCGTCGGCCTGCGCCTGCTGGCGCAGGTTGTTCTTGATCGTGCGTTCCTTGCTTTCGATCACGTGGTCGAACATCGCCTTGCCGGCGGCGTCGGGGTCGCCGGAAGCGATGGCCTTGACGATGCCGCGGTGCTCGCCGGCCGAGATCGGCATCAGCCAGCCGTCGGCCAGGTTCAGGCGCCGGAACAGGCTCAGCTCCTTGATCAGCTTGCGGTAGATCGCGGTCAGCTTGCTGTTGCCGGCCAGCTCGACCAGCCGGTCGTGGAACTTCAGGTTCAGCAGGTGGTAGTGGTAGGTGTCCTTGGCCTTCACGGCCGCTTCCATCTGCTCGACCAGGCCGCGCACTTCCTTCAGCTGCGGCGCGGTGATGTGTTCGGCCAGGCGGCGGCCGACGAGCTCGTCCATCGCGGCGCGCAGGTCGAAGATCTCGACCGCCTCGTCGATCGGAATGTCGCGCACGAACACGCCACGGTTCTTTTCGGTGCGCACCAGCCCGGCTTCTTCGAGCATGCGAAAGGCCTCGCGCAGCGGCCCGCGTGACACACCGAGCCGCGCGGCCAGCGCGACTTCCGTGAGCTTGGCGCCGGGCGCGAGTTCGCCGGAAAGAATCATGCGTTCGAGCTCGCCTTGCACCACGCTCGTCAGCGAGCTGGTCTGCAGCAGCGTGATCGTGGGATGGGGCGCAACCGTAACGTTCATTGATGACGAGTAGATGTCAGGCTTTGGAGATTGTCAACAGTTCTCAAGAAACAGTTGACGACATTTGCAAGCGCCCCCTAGACTGAGGCCACTTCGTTGTGATGCCTGCCGCCCCCCGTGGCATGCGCCTTGCAGCCGGCTCTTCATCCTTTCCCGCCTTCCCGGCGACCCTCACAGGAGATGTGCATGAATCGGGTTTCAGTCAAACCTCTGCTGGCCATGCTGGCCTTGTTCGTCTCCACCGCGGCCTTCGCGCAGAAGACACAGCTCACCGTCTACACCGCGCTTGAGACCGACCAGCTGAAGGCCTACGAAGCGGGCTTCGTCAAAGACAACCCGACGATCGAGATCAAGTGGGTGCGCGACTCCACCGGCGTGATCACCGCCAAGCTGCTGGCCGAGAAGGGCAACCCGCAGGCCGACGTGGTGATGGGCGTGGCCGCCAGCAGCCTCGCGCTGCTCGACAAGCAGGGCATGCTGATCCCCTACGCGCCGCTGAACCTCGACGCGATCATGAGCCAGTACCGCGACAAGAAGAACCCACCGGCCTGGTTCGGCATGGACGTGTGGGGCGCGACGGTCTGCTTCAACACCGTCGAAGCGCAGAAGAAAGGCTTGCCAAAACCCGAGACCTGGAAAGACTTGACCAAGCCGATCTACAAAGGCCAGATCGTGATGCCGAACCCGGCTTCTTCCGGCACCGGTTTCTTCGACGTGAGCGCGTGGCTCACGCTCTGGGGCGACGACAACGGCAAAGGCGGCGGCTGGAAGTTCATGGACGCGCTGCACGAGAACATCGCGCAGTACACCCACTCCGGCTCCAAGCCCTGCAACATGGCGGGCACCGGCGAGTACGTGATGGGCATCTCGTTCGAGTACCGCGGCAACAGCAACAAGGCCAAGGGCGCACCGATCGACCTGGTGTTCCCGAAAGAAGGCCTGGGCTGGGACCTGGAGGCCTTTGCCATTCACGCGGGCACCAAGAAGCTCGACGCGGCGAAGAAGCTGGCCGACTGGGCCTCGAGCAAGGACGCGATGAAGCTCTACGGCAAGAACTTCGCGATCACCGCCGTGCCCGGGGTGGCCGAGCCGCTCGCCAACGTTCCGGCCGACTACGAAAAGCGCCTCGTGAAGATGGACTTCACGGCCGCCGCCAACAACCGCGAGCGCGTGCTCGCCGAGTGGACCAGGCGCTACGACTCGAAGAGCGAGCCGAAGAAGTAGCGCGTGAGGGCGCGGTCGCGGCGAGGCACGCAGGCCGTGCGGGCAGGGCGCGGGCTCGGCGCTGCGACGGCCGGCGCCCTCTCCCGCGAGGCGGG
>JANYFX010000701.1 GCA_025359585.1 Rhizobacter sp.
TGCGCCATCCATCATGCAAGTGCCCAAGTCCGCCAAAGCCACTTTCAATTGGAGCGACCCGCTGCTCCTCGATCAGCAGCTCAGCGACGACGAACGCGCGGTGCGCGACGCCGCCGCCGCCTACAGCCAGGACCGCCTCGCACCGCGCGTGCTCGAAGCGTTTCGCAACGGCACCACCGACCCCGCCATCTTTCGCGAGATGGGCGAACTCGGCCTGCTCGGCCCGACCATCCCCGAGGCCTACGGCGGCGCCGGGCTGAACTACGTTTGTTATGGCCTGGTGGCGCGTGAAGTCGAGCGTGTCGACTCCGGCTACCGCTCGATGATGAGCGTGCAGAGCTCGCTCGTGATGGTGCCGATCTTCGAGTTCGGCACCGAAGCGCAGAAGCAGAAGTACCTGCCCAAGCTCGCCACCGGCGAGTGGATCGGCTGCTTCGGGCTGACCGAGCCCGACCACGGCTCCGACCCCGGCAGCATGGTCACGCGGGCCAAGAAGGTGCCCGGTGGCTACGCGCTCAGCGGCGCCAAGATGTGGATCAGCAACTCGCCCTTCGCCGACGTGTTCATCGTCTGGGCCAAGGACGACGAAGGCGCGATCCGCGGTTTCATTCTCGACAAGGGCGCGAAGGGATTGAGCGCGCCTGCCATTCACGGCAAGGTCGGCTTGCGCGCCAGCCTGACCGGCGAGATCGTGATGGACAACGTGTTCTGCGCGGAAGAAAACGCCTTCCCCGAAGTGCGTGGCCTGAAGGGCCCGTTCACCTGCCTGAACAGCGCGCGCTACGGCATCGCCTGGGGCGCGCTCGGTGCCGCCGAAGACTGCTTTCACCGTGCGCGCCAGTACACGCTCGACCGCAAGCAGTTCGGCAAGCCGCTCGCCGCGAACCAGCTGATCCAGAAAAAGCTCGCCGACATGCAGACCGAGATCACGCTTGGCCTGCAAGGCTGCCTGCGGCTGGGGCGCATGAAGGACGAAGGCACGGCCTCGGTCGAGATCACCTCGATCATGAAGCGCAACTCCTGCGGCAAGAGCCTCGACATCGCCCGCATGGCGCGCGACATGCTCGGCGGCAACGGCATCAGCGACGAATTCGGCGTGGCGCGGCACCTCGTCAACCTCGAGGTCGTGAACACGTACGAAGGCACGCACGACGTGCACGCGCTGATCCTCGGCCGGGCGATCACCGGCATCGCCGCGTTCTGAAACGAAGGGGAAGACGATGGCCCGCTCAGCGCACATCGACAGCTTTGCGCGGGACCATCTGCCGCCGCCCGAGCAGCAGCCCGAATTCATCTTCGAGCTGCCCGAGCTGCAGTTCCCCGACACGCTGAACTGCGCGACCGAGCTGCTCGACCGCCAGGTCGGCGCGGGCCTCGGCGAGCGGCCGTGCGTGAGCGCGCCGGGCGGCCCGAGCTGGACGTATGCCGAGCTGCTGAGCGAATCGAATCGCATCGCCCACGTGCTGGTCGCGCACATGGGCCTCGTGCCCGGCAACCGTGTCTTGCTGCGCTCGGCCAACAAGCCGATGCTGGTGGCGTGCTGGTTCGCGGTGATGAAAGCCGGTGGCATCGCGGTGGCGACCATGCCGCTGCTGCGCGCCAAGGAGCTGGTGCAGACCATAGAGAAAGGCGCGGTCACGCACGCGCTCTGCGACCACGCCTTGCGGGCCGATCTCGAAGCGGCGGTGCGGCAGGCGCCACGGCTCGCGCAGGCGGTCTATTTCGGCGACCCGTCGGGGGCAGGGCTCGAAGCCTTGATGGCCACGCAACCGGCGCATTTCGACAATGTCGAAACCGCTGCCGACGACACCTGCCTGCTCGCTTTCACTTCCGGCACGACCGGCCAGCCGAAAGCGACGATGCACTTTCACCGCGACGTGATGGCGAGCTGTGTGTGCTTCCCGCCCCACGTGTTGCGCGCGACCGGCGCCGACGTGTTCATCGGCAGCCCGCCGCTCGCGTTCACCTTCGGGCTCGGGGGCTTGACGCTGTTCCCGATGAGCGTGGGCGCGTCGAGCGTGCTGATCGAAAAGGCCTCGCCCCCCGAGCTGCTCGACGCCATCGAGCGCTTCGGCGCCACCGTGCTCATCACCGCGCCGACCTCGTACCGCGCCATGGCCAAGGCCGCGCGCGAGCGCAAGATCTCAGCCGTCCACGGTGGCAGCTTGCGCAAGTGCGTGTCGGCCGGTGAAGCCTTGCCCGCTGCCACACGTGCGCTGTGGTTCGAGGCCACCGGCATCGAGCTGATCGACGGCATCGGCGCCACCGAGATGCTGCACATCTTCATCTCGGCCGACGAAGCGAACGCGCGTCCCGGCGCCACCGGCCGCGCCATTCCGGGTTACCGTGCCTGCGTGATGGATGCGGCAGGCCAGCCGGTGCCCGCCGGCACCGTCGGCCGCCTCGCGGTGAAAGGCCCGACCGGCTGCCGCTACCTCGATGACGCACGTCAAACGAGTTACGTGAGCGGTGGATGGAACTACACCGGCGACGCCTACCTGATGGACGCCGACGGCTTTTTCGTCTACCAGTCGCGCACCGACGACATGATCGTCTCGGCCGGCTACAACATCGGTGCGCCCGAAGTCGAAGAAGCCTTGCTCGGGCACCCGGCTGTCGCCGAATGCGCGGTGATCGGTGTGGCCGACGAAGAGCGCGGGCAGATTGTCAAGGCCTTCGTCGTGCTGCGCACGCCGCATGTCGGCAGCGACACGATGAAGCGCGAGCTGCAAGACTTCGTGAAGGCCGCGATCGCGCCCTACAAGTACCCGCGTGCGATCGATTTCCGCGCCGCGCTGCCACGCACCGAGACCGGCAAGCTGCAGCGCTTCAGGCTGCGCGACTGAGCGCCGCCGCGCTGGCCTGGTTCAGCCGACCACCACTTCGCTGATCTGCATCACCGGCGCCAGGTCGGTGTAGTTCGGAATGTCGGCCATGATCTCCGCGGCATGCGGGCCGAAGCCGGCCTGGAAGGCTTCGACCGACTCGCTGAAGATGTGGCACATGCCGATGTACAGCGGCGGTGCGCCCGGTGCGCCGCCGGCCAGGCCTTTGTCGACGGTGTAGCGCACGCAGGCGTCGCCCATCCTCTGCTTGAGGAGTGGCATGTGCTTGTCGCGGTAGTACACATGGTCGAAGCGGGCGCCGGGGGTGTTGGGGTACATCACGCTGACCTTGATCATGGTTCGTCTCCGGATCGTTTGAATGGGGGGAGCGAGAATCGTGCACGAGGCCGACACTTGACGCAACCGGGTCGATGCCCGACATCTCGAACGCAGGAGCAAGCAGCCATGCCGCACGCGCCCGACCCGCACACGGTCACCACCATCGAACAACTCGAATCGTTGCTCGGCGAACTCAGCCAGGCCTCGCTGAAAAAGGAAGTGCCGTTCATCCACCCGCACTACCGCGCGCTGATCGAGGCTTCGCCTTTCGCGGTGCTGGCGACCACCGGGCCGGGCGGGCTCGACGCTTCGCCGCGTGGCGACCCGCCGGGCTTCGTCGTCGTCGAGAACGAGACCACGCTGCTGCTGCCCGAGCGGCGTGGCAACAACCGCGCCGACAGCCTGCGCAACATCGTGGCCGACCCGAAGGTCGCGCTGCTGTTCCTGATCCCCGGCCTCGGTGAAACGCTGCGCGTCAACGGCCGCGCGAGCATCACCACCGAGCCTGCGCTGCTGGCGCGCTTCGAGGTGCAGGGCGCCTGTCCCAAATGTGTCGTTCGCATCGAGGTCGACACCGTGTTCTTTCAATGTGCGCGGGCGATTCAGCGCTCCGGGCTGTGGCAGCCGGTGGCGGCCGACATCCGTGAGCGCTTGCCGAGCCCCGGCAAGATATTGGCAAGCCTCACCGATGGGCAGTTCGATGGCGCGAGCTACGATCGCGAGCTGCCGGCGCGGCAACGCGCCACGCTTTATTGACGCGCACCCGCCATGCACATCGCACTCGAATCGCCCGACCAGCCCGACGTGATCGCGCTCATTGCCGAACTCGACGCTTATCAGGACACGCTCTACCCGCCCGAGAGCCGGCACGCGCTGGCCCTCACTTCGCTGAAGCAGCCGCACGTGCGCTTCGCCGTGGCCCGCGATGCTGCGGCTCAGGCCATCGGCTGCGGTGCCGTGGTGTTGGGTGCCGAGGGGGGTGAACTCAAGCGCATGTACGTGCACCCGCGTGGCCGCGGGCAGGGCGTGGCCAAGGCGATGCTGGCGCTGCTGGAGGCCGAAGCGCGCCATGCCGGCTGCCACCTGCTCAAGCTCGAAACCGGCCCGTACCAGCCCGAGGCGCTGGGCCTGTATGCCCGCAGTGGCTACGAGCGCTGCGGCCCGTTCGGCAAGTACACGAACGACCCGCTCAGCGTGTTCATGCAGAAGCGGCTCGCTGCGAACATGCCTTCGGCGTTCGCTGGCCTCGCCGTCCTGGCGTTCGCGCTGTTGCTCGGCCTCGCTCCGGGCGAGCGGGCGCACGCACAATCTGCTTCAGCGCCCACGTCTTCTGCATCGAAAGAGAAAACCATGTCCGCACACGCTTCCGGCCTCTTCGAAGTCAAGCTCTCGCCGCAAGCGCTGGGCGACGCCAACGCCGATGCCTCGCTCGGCCGCATGCTGATCGACAAGAGCTTCAGCGGCGACCTCGTCGGCACGAGCAAGGGCGAGATGCTGATGGCCGGCACTGCGGTGAAGGGCTCGGCCGGCTACGTGGCGATCGAGCGCGTGACGGGCGCGCTCGGTGGCCGCAGCGGCAGCTTCGTGCTGCAGCACACGGGTACGATGAACCGCGGTGTGCCGCAACTCTCGGTGACGGTGGTGCCAGACTCTGGCTCCGGTCAGTTGCTCGGCTTGACGGGCCTGCTTGCGATCATCATTGCCGATGGCAAACACCGCTACGAATTCGACTACACGTTGCCGGCGCAAGAATAGATCGACCCGCATGAACACACCCGGCTCGTTCGCGGAAGGCGGCTGCACCTGCCGCCAGCTGCGGTACCGAATGGCGACGAAACCGCTCTTCGTTCACTGCTGCCACTGCAGCTGGTGCCAACGTGAAACCGGCGCATCGTTCGCGTTGAACGCGATGATCGAGAGCGACCGCGTGCAGTTGCTGCAAGGCGAGGTCGAGCGGGTCGACACGCCTTCGAACAGCGGCAAGGGCCAGCTGATCGTGCGCTGCCCGCGCTGCCGCGTGGCGGTCTGGAGCCACTACGCGGGCGCCGGCGAGGCGGTCAGCTTCGTGCGTGTCGGCACGCTCGACGAACCCGCGCTGTTGCCGCCCGACATTCACATCTTCACGGCCTCGAAGCAACCGTGGGTCGTGCTCGCACCCGACGCGCCGGCGGTGGCCGAGTACTACAAGGCAAGCGAGTTGTGGCCACCGGAAAGCCTGGCGCGCCGCGCGGTGTTGATGGCAAAAGGAGAGCCCCGATGATTCTGGTGCATGGCAGTGTGGTGGCCCGCGCGGGCTGCGTCGCGGAAGTGCTGGCCTTGAGCCAGGAACACGTGGCGCGCTCGCGGGCCGAGCCGGGTTGCATCGCGCATGCGGTGCACCTGGACACCGAGAACGCGCAGCGGCTGGTTTTCGTGGAGCAGTGGGCCGACTCCGCCGCGCTGTGGGATCACTTCAAGCTTCCGGCCTCGCGCGCTTTTGCCAAGGCGCTCGCCGGTCTGGCGGCACAAACACCGGACATGGCGATCTTCGATGCCACGCCCGCCGAGCTGCCGGGGCGCCGCGCCGCGAGCTGACCCGAGCGCCACCACGGGAGAGTTCGAATGCGCGTCACCCGGCGGTTCGCGGCGGCCTTCGCCGTGTCGTTCAATCTCGTGACTCCGGTGGCGCTGGCCGCCGAAGACCCGGCGGCTTTCGATGGCGCCTGGGAGGTGACGCTCACCTGCCCGCCGCACAACGAAGACGAAGATGCCAAAGGCTACATGCACCGCTTTCCGGCCGAAGTGAAGGGCGGTGTGTTGCGTGGCATGCACGGTGCCGAGGGGCAGCCGGGCTGGCACCTGCTGACCGGCAGCATCACCCCCGACGGGCGCGCCGCGCTGCACCTCGACGGCATCGTCAACAACCCGGACTACGCGGTCAACAATGCGTTTCGCGGCAAGCCCTACAGCTACCGCGTGCGGGCCACGTTCGAGGCGTCGAGCGGCAGTGGCCAGCGCATCGGCAAGCGCAAGTGCGACTTCCGCTTCCAGCGCAAGTAGGCCGGGCCGCGTGCGGGCCGGCTACGGCCGCGTCTGGTCGATCTGAACGCTCAGGCCGCTGCTGCCGGGCTTGACCACCGGGCCGACGCCGATCAAATCGCCGGGGCTTGGCGTGGCACTGCCGCTGCGCGAGATGCGCGCTTCGATGCGCACTTCGGTGAAGCCCGAGATCTTGAAGTCGGGGCTGACGGCGAGCGAGTCGTCGAGCTTGAAATTCAGCGGCAGGTCGGACACCTTGCCGCGCTGAACCGCGAGCGGCATGCGCGGGCCTTGCACGGCACGCGCGAAGATGAACACGGTGTCGGTCGGCAGCACCTGTGCTGCCAGCGCGGGCGCGAGGCTCAGCTTGCCACGAATGCTCGTGTCGCCATTCGTTGCAGCGGCCGTGGTTGCCACGGCCGCTGCGCTCGCCGACGCGGGTGCGTTGATCACCTGCGTGGCATCGGCCCGCGCCGCGGTGCTGCTGGCGACTGCGGTGCGAATCTCGGCGAGCTGGTTCTGGACCCACTTCGCGTCTTCGGAATCAGGCGGCAGGCTCTTCAGCAGCCGCTCCCATTGCGCCACGGCGGCGCCGATGTCCTTGCGGTTGAAAGCGGCGGTCGCCGACAAGGCCAGCGCCATCGGGTTGTCGGGGTCGAGCTTGAGCGCGCGGGCCACCATCTCGAGCGGCTTGCCTTCGAGGTTGCCTTGCGCGTTGGCGGCCAGCACGTCGGCGTATTCGGCCAGCAGCACCGGGTCGCGGTCGAGCTCGACGCCGATGCGCTCGAAGGCCTTTTGCGCGTCGGGCATACGGCCCATCACGCGGTAGGAGCGGCCGAGCACCGCCCAGCCTTTCGGGTCGTCGGGCTTGGCCTCCAGGCGGGCAGCGAGCGTGGCCACCATCTTCTCGACATCGGGCTGTGTGCTGCCCTGCCGCGCCACCGGGTCGAGCGCGGTCGGCTGGCCGAGCCATGCGTACATCGAGGCGCCGAGCAGCGGCACGGCGAGCGCGATCACGAGCGCGGTCGTGCGCGCCCCGCCAGGTGCGACGGCGGCGGTCTCGAGCACGCTCGCGTCGTCGAGCAGGCGGCGTTGCAGCTCGCCACGCGCCTGGGCGTGGTCGGCCTCGGCCAGCGTGCCAGCGGCGAGGTCGCGGTCGAGCTCGGTGAGCTGGTCGCGGTAGATGCCGGCGTTGATCTCGCGCGTGGTCGCCACGCCTGCCGAACTGCGGCGGCGCCACGGGCGCAACAGCAGCAACAGGGTGACGACGACGAGCAGGGCGGACGCGAGGACGAATGCAGTGAGGGCGGTCATCAGTTGTTTTCACCGAGCAAGGCCGCGGCCTCGCGTTGTTCTTCGGGCGACAGCGCCGCGCTCGTGTTGCGGCGCCGGCGCACGAACAGCACCAGGCCGGCCAGGCCGGCGGCGAGCAGCACGAACGGCCCGCCCCAGAGCAGCCAGGTGGTCGGCTTAACGGGCGGGCGGTAGCGCACGTAGTCGCCGTAGCGGCTGACGAGAAAGTCCATCACTTCCTTGTCGGTCTTGCCTTGTTTGATGAGCCCGCGAATCTCGCGCCGCAGGTCTTGCGCGAGGTCGGCGCGCGAGCCGGCGAGCGACTCGTTCTGGCACACGAGGCAGCGCACTTCTTCGGCGATGACGAGCAGGCGTTGTTCGACGACCGGGTCGTCGGCCAGCGGTGCGGCTTCGGTGGCGCGGGCCGAGAAGTGCCCAAGCAGCAAAGCGATCACGAGCCACGCCCGGATCATTGCTGCAGTTCCTTGATGAGCGGCAGGATCTTCGCTTGAAGCACTTCGGCCGTGACCGGGCCGATCTGCTTGAACCGGATCGTGCCGGCCTTGTCGATCACATAGGTTTCGGGCACGCCATAAACGCCGTAGTCGATGCCGACGCGGCCATCGGCGTCGACCACCGAGAGCGTGTAGGGGTTGCCGAACTGCGCCAGCCAGGCTTGCGCGTCGGCACGCTGGTCTTTGTAGTCGAGGCCGATCAGCGGCGCGACGCCCGACTTGGCGAACGAGACCAATACCGGGTGCTCCTGGCGGCACGACACGCACCACGAAGCCCACACGTTGAGCAGCCAGACCTTGCCGGCCATGTCCTTCGGGCCGAAGCGCGGCGCCTGCGCGTCGGCGTCGAGCCGCGGCAGCGCGAACATCGGTGCGGGCTTGCCGACGAGCGGCGAAGGCACCTCGTGCGGGTCGCGCGTCAGGCCGACCGCGAGAAACACCGCGAGCACCAGGAACAGCGCCAGCGGGATCAGGAAACGCTTCATGCGGGCGCCCCCTGCAGGGCCTGCTGCTTCACCTTCAGGCGGTAGCGCCGGTCGCTCGCGGCGAGCGCGCCGCCGAGCGCCATGAACAGGCAGCCGCCCCAGATCCAGACGATGAAAGGTTTGTAGTAGACCCGCACGCTCCACACCGGCGCCGCGCCTTTGGCATTGAGCGGCTCGCCGAGCGAGACGTAAACGTCGCGCGTGAAACCGGAGTCGATCGCGGTTTCGGTCATCGGCATCTGCGAAGAGAAGTAGCTGCGCTTTTCGGGATTGAGAAGCGCCACCACCTTGCCGCCTTTGGAGAGTTCGAGATCACCACGCTGGGCCACGTAGTTCGGCCCGGGCACCTGGCTCACGCCGAGCAGCTTCGCGGTGTAGCCACCGATCTCGACCGTTTCGCCGATTGCCATGCGCACGTCTTTTTCGACTTCATAGCCCTTCACCAGCGTCACGCCGACGACAAAGATCGCGATGCCGAAGTGCGCGGTGTGCATGCCCCAGAACGAACGCGGTGGCCAGCCGGACTTGAGGCGGTCGCGGATCTGGAATGCGGTGCTCGCGATGATCCACGTGGCCAGCAGCAGGCCGAGCGCGACCAGCGGCGTCCACTCGCCGATCAGGAAGGGCAGGCCGATGCCGGCGATGAGCGCCAGCACGGCGGCCAGGCGCAGGCGCTGCGCCATGTCACGGGCGTCGGCCTGCTTCCAGCGGGCGAGCGGGCCGACGGCCATCAGGAACAGCAGCGGCAGCATCAGCGGCATGAACACGGCGTTGAAGTACGGCGGGCCGACCGAGAGCTTGCCCAGGCCGAGCGCGTCGATCAGCAGCGGGTAGAGCGTGCCGAGCAGCACCGAGCCGGCGGCCACCATCAGCAGCACGTTGTTGATCAGCAGCAGGGTTTCGCGCGAGACCACGGCGAACGCGCCGCCCATGCTGACCTTGGGCGCACGCCACGCGAACAGCACGAGCGAGCCGCCGATCACGATGGTGAGGAAGAGCAGGATGAAAATGCCGCGCTTCGGGTCGGCCGCGAAGGCGTGCACCGAGGTCAGCACGCCGGAGCGGACGAGGAAGGTGCCGAGCAGCGAGAGCGAGAACGCACAGATCGCGAGCAGCACGGTCCAGTTCTTGAAGCTGCCGCGTTTTTCTGTGACCGCGAGCGAGTGGATCAACGCGGTGCCGACCAGCCAGGGCATGAAGGACGCGTTTTCGACCGGGTCCCAGAACCACCAGCCGCCCCAGCCGAGCTCGTAGTAGGCCCAGTAGGAACCGAGCGCGATGCCGAGCGTGAGGAAGATCCAGGCGACCGTCGTCCATGGGCGGGACCAGCGTGCCCAGGCGGCGTCGAGCCGGCCCGCGAGCAGGGCGGCGATGGCGAACGCAAAAGCGACCGAGAAGCCGACGTAGCCCATGTAGAGCATCGGCGGGTGGAACACGAGGCCGGGGTCTTGCAGCAAGGGGTTCAGGTCTTGGCCGTCGGCCGCGCCCGGCAGCAGGCGCTCGAACGGGTCGGAGGTGAACAGCATGAACATCAGGAAGCCCGCCGCCACGAGGCCGAGCACGCCGATCACACGCGCCACCATCGCCTGCGGCAGCTGGCGCGAGAACAGGCTGACGGCGAGCGTCCAACTGTTGAGCATCAGCACCCACAGCAGGAGCGAGCCTTCGTGACCGCCCCACACCGCGGCGGCGCGGTAGACCGTGGGCAGCTTCGAGTTGGAGTGGCCGGCGACGTAGGCGACCGAGAAGTCGTTCGCGATGAAAGCCTGCATCAGGCAGGCAAACGCAAAAAGCACCAGCGCGAACTGGGTCTGCGCTGCAGGCCGCGCGAGTGCGATCCAGCCGGCGTGGCCGCGGTGCGCGCCGACGATCGGCAGCACACCCTGGATCACGGCGATCAGGAACGCGAGGATGAGGGCGAGGTGGCCGAGTTCGGGGGTCATGCTGGTGCTCTCAGGTTGTCTCGTTCACTTCACTTGAGCGTCTTGCCCATCTTGGCCGCCTGGTCGACGGCGTGCTGTGCTTCGGGTGGCATGTAGTTCTCGTCGTGCTTGGCGAGCACTTCGGTGGCTACAAAGTGGCCGTCGGCGCCGAGCCGGCCTTGCACGACCGCGCCCTTGCCCTCCTTGAACAGGTCGGGAAGGATGCCGGTGTAACTCACCGGCACGTCTTTCGCGGTGTCGGTGATCACGAAGCTCACGGTCATCTGGTCACGCTTGAGGCTGCCCTGGCGCACCATGCCGCCGACGCGAAAGGCGCGGTCTTTCGGTGCTTCACCGACCACCACTTGTGACGGCGTGAAGAAGAACGCGACGTTGCTCTGCAGCGCGCTCAGCACCAGCGCGCCGGCAATGCCGATGCTGGCGAGGCCGCCGACGATGATGGCGATGCGTTTGTGGCGTGGTTTCATGTTGCGGGCCCCCATCACCAGCCGGTGGCGGCGTCGATCCGCCGCTGCTCGCGCAGGCGCTGCAACACCGCGCGGCGCTGCTGGCGAATCTGCAGCGGCTCGATCAGCAGACCGAGCGCGCAGGCGCCGAAGCTGCCCCACACGTAGAAGGCATAACCGCCCATCGCGAAGAACTCGCCCGCG
>JANYFX010000717.1 GCA_025359585.1 Rhizobacter sp.
GATCCGTCGCCGCGGTGCAATCGTCGAGCAGCAAGCACTCGAACCCGCGATCGTTCGCCTCGCGCATCGTCGTGTGCACGCACACGTCGGTCGTGATGCCGGCGAGCAGCAGGTTCTCGATGCCGCGCGTGCGCAGGATCAGCTCCAGATCGGTCGCGCAGAACGAGCCCTTGCCGGGTTTGTCGATGACGATTTCACCGGGCAGCGGCGCCAGCTCGTCGATGATGTTCCAGCCCGGTTCGCCGCGCACGAGAATGCGCCCGCAAGGCCCGTCGTCGCCGATGCCGCGACCCTCGGTGCCGATGCGGCGCGAGCGCCAGCGTTTGTTGGCGGGCAGGTCCGACAGGTCGGGCCGGTGGCCTTCGCGGGTGTGGATGATGTGAAAGCCGAGCGTGCGCAAGCACCCCATGAGCTTCTTGATCGGCTCGATCGGTGCGCGTGTGAGCGACAGGTCGTAGCCCATCTTGTCGACGTAGCCGCCGACACCGCAGAAGTCGGTCTGCATGTCGATCACGATCAGCGCCGTGTTGGCCGGGCGCAGATCGCCGTTGTAGGGCCAGGGATAAGGCTCGGCGTTGACGAAGGTGGTGTTGCTCAAGGCGTGCTCCTGGGGCTCACTCGGGCAGCATGTTGCGTGGAGCGTGTGCGCGGGTCGGGGCCGCGAAGCCGCACGACGTGCCGTCGGTGTGCACGACCTCGGCTTCCCAAGGCAAGCGGAAAGTGCCCTTCACCATGTCCTGCATGAACGTGTAGGGGCAGTCCATCGCGCCGCCCTTCACGGCGCTGTAGCCGCGGTGCCAGAGCTGGTAGGGGTTGTTCTCCACACCCCAGTGCAGCCGCGCTTCGCGCACCAGGTCGGGCCGCACTTCGCAGGTGACGATCTCGTCGACGCGGCCGCCGCCTTCGGTCATCACGGTGCCGTCGAAGTTGCAGACCATCGCTTCGCCCATCGAGTCGAACGTGCCGTCACTGCCACTCAGGCACACGCTCGCGGTGACCATCAGGTTCTGGAACGCGTTGGCCTGGTTGGTGATCTTCCACGCATGGCGTATCGGTGCGGTGTAGCCCGCAGTGCGCAGCATGATCTCGGCGCCCTTGTAGGCGCACTCGCGCGCCATCTCGGGGAACATGCCGTCGTGGCAGATGATCAAGGCCAGCTTGCAGCCCTTCGGCCCGGTGATCACCGGGATGCCGAGGTTGCCCGGTTCCCAGGCTTCGACCGGCACCCATGGGTGCAGTTTGCGGTAGTAGAGCGCGACGTGGCCGGTGTCGTCGATCACGATGCCGCTGTTGTACGGGTTGCCGTTCGGGTTGAACTCCATGATCGAGAAACAGCCCCACAGCTTGTGTTCCTGGCAGGCCGCCTTGAATGACGCAACCTCCGGGCCGTCCATGCTGCACATGAGTTCCGGCGCCGTGCTCATCGACAAGCCATGCAGCGCGTATTCCGGGAACACCACCAGATCCAGCCCGCCGTTGTTGCGCCGCGCCTTGCCGACCATCGCGACGATGCGTTCGGCCTGCTGCTTGAGTTGCGCGGGCGTGTCGACCACCGGCAACTGCAGTTGCACGAGGCCGATCACGACCCCGTTCGGCGATTTGTTCAGGCCACCGAGTCCGCTCATCGAATCGCCCTCGTCAGCGTGCCGACGACAACTCGCCCGGGCTGCCCTCGGCCACCTTGCCGGGCCGGCAGCTGATCACGAGAATCACGAGCGTCAGCACATAGGGCACGGCAGCGAACAGGTTGTAGCCCGAGCTGATGCCGATCGACTGAAGCGCCGGGCCGATGGCGCCAGCGCCGCCGAACAACAGCGCTGCTCCCACGCAGCGCAGCGGGCTCCAGCGCGCGAAGATCACCAGCGCCACGGCGATCAGGCCCTGGCCGCTGGAGATGCCTTCGTTCCAGCTGCCGGGATAGAACAGCGTGAGCGACGCGCCCCCGAGCCCGGCGATCGCGCCGCCTGCGGCGGTGGCCGCAATGCGGATGCCGTTGACCGAGTAACCCAATGCCTTGGTCGCACTGGCCGAGTCGCCCGCCAGCCGCACCAGCAGGCCCCAGCGCGTGCGCGCGAAGCCGAGGGTCATCAGCACCGCGAGCAGCAGGCCGACGGGCAGCAGCGGGTTGATCTGCAGGGCCGACTGGAACAACGGCGAGCTGCTCCACGCACCGAGCGGCAGCGGCGGCAGCTGCGTGGCCTGCGGCTGGATCAGCGGCTTGCCCCAGTAGAACGCCAGCCCGGTGCCCAGCAGCATCAGCGCGATGCCGGTGGCCACGTCGTTCACGCGTGGCAGCGAGCACAGCAGGCCGTGCAACAAGGCGAGCACGGCGCCGGCCGCCGCCGCCACGAGCACGCCGATCCAGGGCGAGCCGCTGAGGTAGGAGCCGCCGAAGCCGGCCATCGCCGACAGCACCAGCACGCCTTCGAGGCCGAGGTTGATGCGGCCGGATTTTTCGGTCAGGCACTCGCCGAGGCTGACGAACAGGAAGGGCACGCCGACGCGCAAGGCGCCGCCGAGAATCGCGGCGAGGAAGGGCAGCAGGATCTCGTTCATGCTGGGCTGCTCAGGTGGGCTTGGTCGAGCTGTTCAAGGGCACCTCGCGCGGCAGGGCCGAGCGCCGGAACATTTCGCCGGCCGCTTTCCAGTCGACCCCG
>JANYFX010000720.1 GCA_025359585.1 Rhizobacter sp.
GACGAAATCGCGCATCACTTTTTCCAGGTCGCGCTCGTGCATCTGGCCGTGGGCGACGGCGATGCGCGCCTCCGGCAGCAGCTCGGTCAGCATCGCCATGCGGTTCTGGATGGTGTCGACCTCGTTGTGCAGGAAGTAGACCTGGCCGCCGCGCTTCAATTCGCGCAAACAGGCTTCGCGGATGATGGACTCGTTCTCGCCGCGCACGAAGGTCTTGATCGCCAGCCGCTTCTGCGGCGCCGTGGCGATCACGGAAAAATCGCGCAGGCCTTCGAGCGCCATGCCCAGCGTGCGCGGGATCGGCGTCGCCGTGAGCGTGAGCACGTCGACCTCGGCCCGCATCGCCTTGATCATCTCCTTGTGACGCACGCCGAAGCGATGTTCCTCGTCGATCACGAGCAGGCCCAGGCGCGCGAACTTCACGTCGGGCGAGAGCAGCTTGTGGGTGCCGACGACGATGTCGACGGTGCCGTCGGCCAGGCCCTCGAGGTTCGCCTTGACCTCTTTCGGCGAGCGGAAGCGCGACAGCTCGGCGACCTTGATCGGCCACTTGCCGAAGCGGTCGGCGATGTTCTGGTAGTGCTGCTCGGCCAACAATGTGGTCGGCGCCAGGATCGCCACCTGCTTGCCACCGGTGACGGCGACGAACGCGGCACGCAACGCGACCTCGGTCTTGCCGAAGCCGACGTCGCCGCAGACCAGCCGGTCCATCGGTTGCGGCGAAACCATGTCCTGAATGACGGCGTGGATCGCGGCCTGCTGGTCGGGTGTTTCCTCGAAGCCGAAGCTGGCGGCGAAGGCCTCGTAGTCGTGCGGTGAGAAGCGGAAGGCGAAGCCTTCGCGCGCGGCGCGGCGGGCATACAGGTTCAGCAACTCGGCGGCGGTGTCGCGCACCTGCTCGGCGGCCTTTCGCTTGGCCTTGTCCCACTGGCCCGAGCCGAGGCGGTGCAAGGGCGCTTCTTCGGCGCTGACGCCGGTGTAGCGCGCGATCAGGTGCAGTTGTGCCACCGGCACGTAGAGCGTGGCGTTGTCGGCGTACTCGAGGTGCAGGAACTCGCTGGCGCCGCCGTCGGCGCCGTTCGACAGGTCGATGCTCTTCAAGCCGACGTAGCGCCCGATGCCGTGGTTCGCATGCACGACCGGGTCGCCGACCTTCAACTCCGACAGGTCCTTGATCAGCGCGTTGACATCGCTGACCTGCTCCTGCTTTCGGCGCCGGCGCGTGGTCGCGTGGGTCGCGAAAAGTTCGGTCTCGGTGACGAACTGGATCGTGATGCCCGCGTCGGGTTCGAACCAGAAAAAGCCTTCGGCGAGCGGTGCGACCGCGATCGCGAAGTGCTCGTCGCCGGCCTGGAATTCATCGAGTGTCGCGACCGTCGGTGGCTCTATTCTGCTGTCGCGCAGAAGCTCCAACAGGCTCTCGCGCCGGCCTTCGCTCTCGGCCACGATCAGCACACGGTACTTCGTCGTGCCGACGTGCAGTTGCAGCTTCTTGAGCGGCTCGGGCGCACCGCGGTCGACGCCGAAGTCGGGCAGCGGGCGTGCCCATTCCGTTTCCTGCTGGCCACGCACAGCCAGCTGTGAATGCTGGTTGCAGAGCGCAAAGAAGTCTTCGGGCTTCAGGAATAATTCTTCGGGCGCCAGGATCGGCCGCTCGCGGTCGTGCTGCAGAAAGCGGTGGCGCTCGCGGGTGTCGGTCCAGAAGCGCTTCAGCGCCTCGTCGATCTCGCCGTGCAGCGCGAGCGTGGCGTTGGCCCCGAGGTAGTCGAAGATCGTCGCGGTGGTGTCGAAGAACAGCGGCAGGTAGTACTCGATGCCGGCGGTGGCGATGCCGGCGCCGATGTCCTTGTACAGGCGCACCTTGCTCGGGTCGCCTTCCATCTTCTCGCGCCAGCGCGAGCGGAAGGCGGCGCGCGCGTTGTCGTCCATCGGGAATTCGCGGCCGGGCAGCAGGCGCACTTCGGGCACGGGGTAGAGGCTGCGCTGGCTGTCGGGGTCGAAGGTGCGGATCGAATCGACCTCGTCGCCGAACAGGTCGACGCGGTAGGGCACGGCGGAGCCCATCGGGAACAGGTCGATCAGGCCGCCTCGCACCGCGTATTCACCCGGCGAGACGACCTGGCTCACGTGGGTGTAGCCAGCGAGCGTGAGCTGGGCTTTCAGCGCCGCTTCGTTGAGCTTTTCCTTCTGCTTGAAGTTGAAGGTGTAGGCCGCCAGGAAACTCGGCGGCGCCAGGCGCACGAGCGCGGTGGTGGCCGGCATCAGCACCACGTCGACCTCGCCCTGCTGAATGCGCCAGAGCGTGGCCAGGCGCTCGGAGATCAGGTCCTGGTGAGGAGAGAAGGTGTCGTAGGGGAGAGTCTCCCAGTCGGGGAACACGGCGATGCGCAACTCGGGCGCGAAGAACACCAACTCGTCTTCGAGCCGTTGGGTGTCGGCCGGTTCGGCCGTGACGATCGTGGTGAGCTTGCCGGTGGCCTTCTGCGCGCGCGCGAATCGGGCGAGCAAGAGCGCGTCTGCCGAGCCGGTGGGGCGGGGCAGCGTGAAGCGTTTTCCGGGGGCGATGTCGGGCAGGTGCATGGAACCAAAAGCAAATCGCCCCGCGAGGTGTTCCCACGGGGCGAATCATTGCCTCGATTATAGAATTCGCGCTCCCATGACGCTTGCTGCTGCTTCGATTCCCCCGCCTCGCCTCTTCGCACTTGTTCCCTGCGCCGGTGTGGGTGAGCGTGCCGGTGCCGGCGGGCCGAAGCAATACACGCTGCTCGCAGGCCGCAGCTTGGTGGCGCACACCTTGAATGCTTTGCAAGATGTGACGCGGCTGAGTGGCACGCTGGTCGTGCTGAGCCCGGAAGACAAGGCATTCGAAACGGCGGTGCCGGGTTTCGCTGGCTGGGTGTCGCGTGAAGGTGGTGCCACGCGCGCGCAGACCGTGGCCAACGGCTTGCAGGCGCTTGTCGCGCACGGCGCATCGGTCGACGACTGGGTGCTGGTGCACGATGCGGCGCGCTGCCTCGTTCGCGCCGAATGGATCGACACGCTGATCGACGCTTGTCTGACCGAGGGTGATGGCGGTCTGCTGGCCTTGCCGGTGGCCGACACGCTCAAATCGGAGCAGAGCGGTTTTGTCAAAGCGACCATCGATCGACGTTCGATGTGGCAGGCGCAGACTCCGCAGATGTTTCGCATCGGGCCGTTGCAAGAGGCACTGGCCGAGGCCGGTGCCAAGGTCACCGACGAAGCCGGCGCGATGGAAGCGGCCGGGTATTCGCCGCGCCTTGTGCCCGGCTCGCTCGAAAACTTCAAGGTCACCTACCCGGCGGACTTCGACCTCGCCGAACGTTTGCTGAGGACACGCACATGAACAAGGGCAGGGCGCCGATCTGGCGCATCGGCGAAGGCTGGGACAGCCACGCGCTCGTGGTCGGCCGCAAGCTCGTGCTCGGTGGCGTCGAGATCCCGCACACGCACGGCCTGATGGGCCACTCAGACGCCGACGCGCTGTGCCACGCCGTCACCGACGCACTCTTCGGCGCCGCGGCCATGGGCGATATCGGCTTTCACTTTCCCGACACCGACCTGCAGTACAAGGGCGCCGACTCGATCGCGCTGCTGGCCGAAAGCGCTCGGCGCGTGCGTGGCGCAGGCTGGCTGATCGGCAACGTCGACAGCACCGTCGTCGCGCAGGCGCCGAAGATGGCGCCGCACATCCTGGCGATGCGCCAACGCATCGCCACCGCGCTGCTCGTTTCGCTCGATCAGGTCAGCGTGAAAGCGAAGACGGCCGAGAAGATGGGGCCGGTCGGGCGCGGCGAGTCGATCGAAGCGCGTGCGGTCTGCATGCTGTTCAAGCAACCGGCCGGTTGACGACTCTGCCCGGCTTCAGGGCGCTTTCTTCAACCGGATGTGCGCCAGCAACCCGCCGTCGGGCGCATTGACCACCTCGAAGGTGCCGCCCATGCGTTGCACGGCTTTTTCAACGATGGCCAGGCCCAGGCCGGCTCCTGTGGCCGCCGTGCGCGCTGCGTCGCCGCGGAAGAACGGCGTGGTGAGCTGCGGCAGCTTTTTCGGGTCGACCCCGGGCCCGAAGTCGCGCACGCTAAGAATCACCCACGGCCCGGTGCGCGCATAACTCACCTGCACACGGGCGATGCCGGTGTCGGTGGTGCGGCCGTAGCGGCGCGCGTTTTCGAACAGGTTCTGCAACACCCGGCCGAGCTCGATGTCGTCGGCCATCACCTTGGTGTCGATCGCCACGCGCGAGCTGATGCGGATCTGGCTGGTGTCGCGGAAGGCCGCCATTTCGCGGTCGACCACGCCGCTGAGGTGCACCGGCGTCAGGCGCACTTCGCCGGGCCGCGCGTAGTCCATGAACTTGTCGATGATGGCGTCGAGCTGTGCGATGTCGAGCGCCATGTTGCCCTTGGCTTCTTCGTCTTCGACGCTCATCTCGGCCTCGAGGCGCAAACGGGCCAAGGGCGTGCGCAGATCGTGCGAGATTCCCGCGAGCATCACCGCGCGGTCCTGCTCCACCTTGGCGAGCTCGCGCGCCATGCGGTTGAAACCCATGTTGACCTGGCGGATCTCGCTCGTCATCGTGTTCTCGTCGAGCACCGAATCGAACTCGCCTTCGCGGATGCGGCTCGCCGCGAACGACAGCTCCTTCAGCGGCTGGTTGATCAAGCGCGCGATGCCGGCCGAGCCGAGCACGGTGGCCAGCAAGGCGATGCTGACCCACAGCGTGAGCGTGCTCCAGGCGATCGGGCCGGCGCGCGTGGGATCGGCCTGCAGCCAGAACGGGTCTTTTTCGATCGAGAAGCCGACCCACAGGCCGGCCGCGCCATTCACCGAACTGGCGACCAGCGTGTCGGCCCCGAGTTGCGAGCGCAGTTCGGCGCCGATGGTGCGGGTGAAGCGGTCGACCTCGTACGGCTCCCATTTGTCGTTCGGTTCACGCGGTGCGAGCTTCAGCGATTCCTGCGTGGAGATGCCCTTGATCAAGGCCACGCGGTTGATGCCGTCGCTCGAACGCAAGGCCGCGCGCGTGAGCTTGGTCATGCTGGCGATCTGCTGCGCGGCCTGAATGGCGCGCGGCTCGAACTCGAGCGCCCTGAAGGTCTGCACCCACGCGAACACGCCGCTGGCGAGCAGCAGTGCGAGCAGGAAGAAGGTGCGCCAGAAGAGGCTGAGCGCGACTTGTTGTTGGGCCATGGGGTCGGGGCTGAAAGAGTCGCGAGCGCTTCGGTGCCGAAGCGCTCAGCCTGATCGTTGCCTGACCCGCGTCAGCTCGCTCCGTCCGGCACGAACACGTAGCCCACGCCCCACACGGTCTGGATGTAGCGCGGCTGCGCCGGGTCGGGCTCGATCATCTTGCGCAGACGCGAGATCTGCACGTCCAGGCTGCGGTCGAACGGCTCGAACTCGCGGCCCCGTGCGAGCTGCGCGAGCTTGTCGCGCGACAGCGGCTGGCGCGGGTGGCGCACCAGGGCCTTGAGCATCGAAAACTCACCCGTGGTCAGCGCGATCTGATCGCCTTCTTTCGACAGCCGACGCAGCGCCAGATCGAATTCGAATGGGCCAAAAGTCACTGTCATCGCTTCTTTTGACGGTGCACCAGGCGCCTCCAGCGACGGCCGGCGGCGCAACACCGCATGGATGCGCGCCAGCAGCTCGCGCGGGTTGAACGGCTTGGGCAGGTAGTCGTCGGCGCCCACCTCGAGGCCGACGATGCGGTCCACGTCCTCGACCTTCGCGGTCAGCATGATGATCGGCGTCAGGTCGTTGGCCGCGCGCAGCCGGCGGCAGATCGACAGGCCGTCTTC
>JANYFX010000723.1 GCA_025359585.1 Rhizobacter sp.
TGCCGCTCACGCTCACCCCGGCGGCGATCGCGAAATGCATTGCCGACACCGGCATCGGCTTCATGTTCGCGCCCAGCCGCTGCAGCGCCCGCACCTGGATGCCGACCAGATCGGGGTGAAACACGCCCATCAGGATGTTCGGCGCGTCGGCCGGGTTCGTCAGCGGCCCGAGAATGTTGAAGATGGTGCGGATGCCGAGTTCCTTGCGCACCGGGCCGACGTTCTTCATCGCCGGGTGGTGGTTGGGCGCGAACATGAAGCCGATGCCGGTGTCGGCAATGCATTTCGCGATCGCCGCCGGGGTGAGCGTGAGCGGCACGCCCATCGCCTCCAGCACGTCGGCGCTGCCCGACTTGCTGCTCACGCTGCGGTTGCCGTGTTTGCTGACGCGTGCGCCCGCGGCGGCCGCCACGAACATGCTGCAGGTCGAGATGTTGAAGGTGTGCGAACCGTCGCCGCCCGTGCCGACGATGTCGACCAGGTGCGTGCGGTCGGCCACCTCGACCTTGGTCGAGAACTCGCGCATCACCTGTGCGGCTGCGGTGATCTCGCCGATGGTCTCCTTCTTCACGCGCAGGCCGACGAGCAGCGCCGCCATCATCACCGGCGACATTTCACCGCTCATGATGCGGCGCACGAGCGCCAGCATTTCGTCGTGGAAGATCTCGCGGTGGTCGATGGTGCGCGTCAGCGCGTCGAGGTTGGTGATGCTCATCGGGACTCCCTCAGTCGTTCAGGCGGAAAGGTGTTCACGCACGGCGGCGATGGCGCGGTCGATGCCCGCCGCATCGACGTCGAGATGCGTCACGAAGCGCAGCTTGTACAAGCCGGTGGCGAGCACGCCGCGCGTTTTCAGGTGCGCCATCAGGCCGGCCGCGCGTTCGCCCTGCAGGTCGGCGAAGACGATGTTGGTCTGCGGCGGCTCGACCGTCAAACCCGGCAAGCCCAGCAGGCCGGTTGCCAGACGCTGCGCGAGGGCGTGGTCGTCGGCCAAGCGGTCGACGTGGTGGTCGAGCGCGTGCAGCGCTGCTGCCGCCAGCAGGCCCGACTGGCGCATGCCGCCGCCGAGCATCTTGCGCCAGCGGTGCGCGCGTGTGATCAACTCCCGCGGGCCAACCAGCGCCGAGCCGACCGGCGCGCCCAGGCCTTTGGAAAAACACACCGAGACCGTGTCGAAGAGTTGCGACATCTCGCGCGCGCGCGCTTTCGCATCACCGCCGAGTGCGACTGCGGCATTGAAGAGGCGAGCGCCATCGAGATGCGTGACCAACCCGCGCCGCCGTGCGAGCGCGGTCGCATCGGTGAGGTAGGCCATCGGCAACACCTTGCCACCGATCGTGTTCTCCAGCGCGAGCAAGCGGCTGCGCGCGAAGTGCGAGTCGTCGGGCTTGATTGCGGCCTCGATGTCCTTCAAGGCGAGCGAGCCGTCGCTCTGATGCTCCAGTGGCTGCGGCTGCACGCTGCCGAGCACCGCAGCACCGCCACCTTCCCAGCGGTAGGTGTGCGCCATCTGGCCGACGATGTACTCGTCGCCACGCCCGCAGTGACTCATGATCGCGACGAGGTTGCTCTGCGTGCCGGTGGGCACGAAGATCGCCGCCTCCTGGCCGAGCATCTCCGCGATGCGCATCTGCAAGGCGTTGACCGTCGGGTCGTCGCCGAACACGTCGTCGCCGAGCGGTGCTGAGAGCATCGCAGCCCGCATTGCTGCGGTCGGCTGCGTGACGGTGTCGCTTCGCAAGTCGACGATCTTCATGCGGCCAACTCCAGAAAGTTCTTCAACATCGCGTGCCCATGCTCCGTGAGGATCGACTCCGGATGGAATTGCACCCCTTCGAGCGGCATCTTCGTGCCCGCGAGTTCGCGGTGGCGCACGCCCATGATCTCGCCGTCGAGCGAAGTCGAGGTCACATCGAGCACCGCCGGCAACGAAGCCCGTTCGATCACCAGCGAGTGATAACGGATCACGGTGAACTCCTTTGGCAGCGCCGTGTACACACCGCGCTCGTCGGTGCTGATCACGTCGGTCTTGCCGTGCATCTGGGTCTTGGCGCGGACCACCTTGCCACCGAGCGCCGCACCGATGGCCTGGTGACCCAGGCACACGCCGAGGATCGGCATCTTGCCGGTGAAGGCCTCGATCGCCGCGACGCACACGCCCGCTTCGGCCGGCGAACACGGCCCGGGCGAAAGTACCAGCCTGTCGGGCCGCAGCGCCGCGATGCCCTGCACGTCGATCTCGTCGTTGCGGAACACACGCACGTCTTCACCGAGCTCGGCGAAATACTGCACCAGGTTGTAGGTGAAGGAGTCGTAGTTGTCGATCATCAGCAGCATGGTCGGCTCCTTCGCGTCAGGCCGGCTCGCGCCGCTGCGGCTCGGCACGGTGCAGGTAGGCGGTGAACAGATCGCGCGGCGGTGCCACCGACAAACGCTTCAACATCTGCCCGACCTCGCCGCGGTGGTAACTGCCGTGCGTGATCACGTGCGCCAGCATTTCCTCGCGCGACATGCGGCCGCGCTGGCCGTCGGTGAACGTGAAGGCCACGGTCTCTGCGAGTTGCGCGGGCGTCAGCGTGCCGGCCTGCTCGACGAACCAGCGGTTCGTGTCCAGCGTGGCGGCGCGCAGCGCGTCGAGCGTCGGCGTCTCGGGTGTGTTGGTCGCGGTGTAGCCGTGCGGCTCGCCGCGCAGGTGCGCCGCGAAGATGCGGTCGACGACATGGATGTGATTCAACAGCCGGATCGGAGCGACGCGATCGTCGGCGGCGACGGTCTCGAGCACCACGAAGAACTCCTCGGTGATCGCGGCCTTCTGGCGGAAAAGCGATTGCAGCAGCGGCGTGCCCATCTCAGAAACCCTCCTCGACGAGTTCGGCCGCACGGATCAGCGCGCGCGCCTTGGCTTCGGTCTCTTTCCATTCGAGCTCGGGCACCGAGTCGGCCACGACCCCAGCGGCCGCCTGTACATACAACACCTGGTCCTTCACGATGCCGGTGCGGATAGCGATCGCGACGTCCATGTCGCCGGCGAAGCTGAGGTAACCGCACGCACCACCGTAGATGCCGCGCTTGACCGGCTCCAGCTCG
>JANYFX010000727.1 GCA_025359585.1 Rhizobacter sp.
CTGACATGGCAACGGGCATGAAAAAGGGCCTGACGTCGTACGGCGACGCCGAGTTCTCGCTGTTCCTGCGCAAGGCCTTCATCAAGGCGATGGGCCTCTCCGACGACGCGCTCGCGCGGCCGATCGTCGGCATCGCCAACACCTTCAGCGACTACAACGCCTGCCACGGCAACGTGCCCAAGCTGGTCGAGTCGATCAAGCGTGGCGTGCTGCTCGCCGGTGGTTTGCCGATGGAGTTCCCGACGATCTCGATCCACGAGTCGTTCGCCTACCCGACCAGCATGTTCCTGCGCAACCTGATGGCGATGGACACCGAAGAAATGCTGCGCGCGCAGCCGATGGACTCGGTGGTGCTGATCGGCGGCTGCGACAAGACCATTCCGGCGCAGATGATGGCCGCGGCCTCGGCCGACGTGCCCGCCGTGTTCGTGCCGGTCGGGCCGATGCTGGTCGGCCACCACAAGGGCGAACAGCTCGGCGCCTGCACCGACTGCCGGCGCCTGTGGGGCGAGTTCCGCGGCGGCCGCATCGACGCGATCGAGATCGAGGCGATCAACGAGCGCCTGGCGCCCACGCCCGGCACCTGCATGGTCATGGGCACGGCCAGCACGATGGCCTGCATCGTCGAAGTGATGGGCCTGGCGCTGCCACGCTCGGCCGCCATTCCCGCCACGCACGCCGACCGCCTGCGCAGCGCTGAAGCGAGCGGCAAGCAGGCGGTGGCGATGGCGATCAGCGGGCGCCCGTTGCCGAGCGAAGTGATGACGGCGGCGTCGTTCCGCAACGCGCTCGTGATCATGCAGGCGATCGGCGGCTCGACGAATGCGCTGATCCACCTGACGGCCGCGGCCGGGCGCCTGGGCATCCCGATCGACCTGACCGACGTGGACAAAATCGGCCGCGAGGTGCCGGTATTGGTCGACCTGAAGCCCAGCGGCGCGCACTACATGGAGCACTTTCACTGGGCCGGTGGCGTGCCGCGCCTGATGCACGAATTGCAAGACCTGCTCGACCTCGACGCGCCGACCGTGATGGGCGGCACCCTGCGCGACTACATGAACGGCGCCGAGATCGACCCGGGCCAGCAGGTGATCCGCCCGCGCGCCTCGCCGATCAACGCGCAGGGCAGCATGGCGGTGTTGCGCGGCAACCTGGCGCCACGCGGCGCGATCATCAAGCAGTCGGCCGCTTCACCCAAACTGATGAGCCACACCGGCCGCGCGGTGGTGTTCGAGTCGGTCGAAGACATGGTGTTGCGCATCGACTCGCCCGAACTCGACGTGAATGCCGACGACGTGCTGGTCTTGCGCAACGCCGGCCCGATCGGCGCGCCGGGCATGCCCGAAGCCGGCTACCTGCCGATCCCGCGCAAGCTCGGCATGCAGGGCGTGAAAGACATGGTGCGACTGTCTGACGCGCGCATGAGCGGCACCGCGTTCGGCACCATCGTGCTGCACATGACGCCCGAAGCAGCGGTCGGCGGGCCGTTGGCGCTGGTGCGCAACGGCGACTCGATCCGGCTCGACGTGGCGGCGCGCTGCATCGAGCTGCTGGTCGACGACGCGGAGCTGGCACAACGCCGCGCTGCGCTGCCCAAGGTGAGCGCCGGTGCCGCGCCGGTGCCCGACCGTGGTTACGCCGCGCTGTTCCACCGCTGTGTCTTGCAGGCCGACGAAGGCTGTGATTTCGACTTCCTGGTGCCGGGCCGCGGCCTGGCGAGCCGGCCGATCCCTTGAGCCCAGACGCGCCCGGCTGCGCAGCACCGCAGGCGCCGCTGCGGCGTCCGCGCACGGCCTTGCCCGCGGGCAGCTGCGACACGCACGTGCACGTGATCGGTCCGGTGGCGAGCTATCCGCTGGACCCGCAGCGCAACTACACGCCGGTGCTCTGCACGCTGGCGATGTACCGCGAGGTGATGGCGAGTTGCGGCATCAACCGCGCCGTGCTGGTCCAGCCCAGCGTCTACGGCACCGACAACCGCCAGCTGCTCGATGCCTTGCGCGACGGCGGGGCCGCGTTCCGCGGCGTGGTAGTGCCGCGCGCCGACACGAGCGAGGCCGAACTTGACGCCATGCACATGCTCGGCGTGCGGGGCATCCGCCTGAATCTGGTGAACCCGCAGGTGGTGGCGGTGGAGGCGGTGGTGGCGCTGTGCGAGCGCATCAACGAGCGCGGCTGGCATTTGCAGGTGCAGGTGCGCTGGAGCGGCGCGGCCGAGTTGACGCTTGCCGGCGTCGCCGCACGCACGCGCCTGCCACTCGTCATCGACCACATGGGCCGCCCGCCGACGACGCAGGCGCCGCGTGCGCTGATCGATCTGCTGGCCAGCGGGCGCGGCTGGGTCAAGCTGTCGGCGCCGTACCGCCTCGACGCTAACGACGTGCTGCCGCTGGTGCACGTCCTCGTCGCGGCGAACCCGGAACAAGTTCTGTGGGCGAGCGACTGGCCGCACACCGAACTCTTCGCCGCCACACCGCACGACGCCGACCTGGTCGATCTGCTGAGCGAATGGCTGCCAAGCGCCGACCTGCGCCAACGCATCTGCGCTGCCAACCCGGCGCGTCTTTACGGTTTCTGACTTCTGGAGCGTTCGATGAAGCAACCCCGACTGCGCGGCGTGATCGCCGCCACCGCCACGCCGCTGCACCTCGACTTCACGCCCGACCTGCCGCGCCTGGCCATGCACTGCCGCGCCTTGCTCGACAACGGCTGCGACGCGATCAACCTGCTCGGCACGACCGGCGAGGCCACCGCCTTCAGCGTCGCGCAGCGCCTCGCGGTGATGCGCTCGATCGGTGAAGCCGGCCTGCCCCTGGACCGTTTCATGGTCGGCACCGGCGTGTGCGCTTTGGAAGACACCGTGAAGCTCACGCTGGCCGCCGCCGAACTCGGCTTCGCCGGTGCGCTGGTGCTGCCGCCGTTCTTCTACCTCGACGTGCCGGCCGACGGGCTGATCGCGCACATCGACGAGATCGTGCGGCGGGCGGCGCACCCCAAGCTCGCGATCTACCTGTACCACATTCCCCAGAACACCGGCGTGCCGTGGCCGCTGCCTGTCGTGTCCGAACTGCGGCGCAAGCACCCCGAAGTGCTGGCGGGGCTGAAGGACAGCGCCGGTGACCTCGCCTATTCGCGCGCCGTGGCCAAGGAGATCCCCGGGTTCGACGTCTTCCCGAGTTCCGAGGCTTCATTGGGCAACGCGAACGCCGACGGTTTTGCCGGCTGCATCTCGGCCACCACGAACCTGACCGCGCCCTGCGCGCAGGCCGCGTGGTCGGCGCAGGGCAGCGAAGCGGGCGCGGCTGCGGTGCGCAAGGCCGGCGAGCTGCGCGGCCTGATCGCCAAGTACCCGCTGGTCGCGAGCGTGAAGTCGGCGTTGGCCGCCGTCTACAACGATGCCGAGTGGTCGCGCGTGGCGCTGCCATTGCGGCCGCTGAGTTCGGAGCAATCCGTGGCCTTGGCCGAGGCGGTTCGCGAGCGCATTTCGCAGCCCTGAGCACCGGTCGGCGCCGCTGCCCCTAAAATGCGGCCACCATGTCCGAGCCTACCCCCGCCGAAGTCCAGCGTTTCATCGCGCAAGGGCTGGCCTGCGACCACCTCGAGGTCGAAGGTGACGGCCGGCACTTCTTCGCCACCATCGTCTCTGCCGAGTTCGAAGGCACGAGCCGCGTGAAGCGCCACCAGCGGGTCTACGCTGCCCTGGGCGATAGAATGCGCGAGCAAATTCACGCCCTGTCGATGAAGACTTTGACCCCCGCCGAGTGGGCCCAGACCGCTGCCGAGCCCGGCTCGGCGGCCGCGCACCACCACCACTGAAACCAGCCGCAGGCCTTGCTGCGGCTGTCGGCTTCGTGTCGGCCCCGCGGCCACCCGAGTGCTGAAGCTGTGACGAGAACCCTGGGGCGCTTGTAGAAACACGCTGCATCCCTATGGACAAACTCCTGATTCGTGGTGGCCGCCGGCTCGAAGGCGAGGTCACGATCTCTGGCGCGAAGAACGCTGCGCTGCCCGAGCTGTGCGCTGCGCTGCTCACCGCCGAGCCGGTGACGCTGACCAACGTGCCGCGCCTGCAGGACGTGAACACGATGCTCAAGCTGCTGCGCAACATGGGCGTGGCCGCCGAACGCAGCGAAGCCGAGCCGGAAACGGTGGCGCTCGACGCGAGCCGCGTCACTTCGCCCGAAGCGCCGTACGAACTCGTGAAGACGATGCGCGCGTCGATCCTGGCGCTCGGGCCGCTGCTGGCGCGATTCGGCGAAGCCACCGTGTCATTGCCCGGCGGCTGCGCGATCGGCTCGCGGCCGGTCGACCAGCACATCAAGGGCCTGCAGGCGATGGGCGCGCAGATCACCGTGGAGCACGGCTACATCCTGGCCAAGGCCGCACGGCTGAAGGGCGCGCGCATCACGACCGACATGGTGACGGTGACCGGCACCGAAAACCTGCTGATGGCGGCGACGCTCGCCGAAGGCGAAACTGTGCTCGAAAACGCTGCGCAGGAGCCCGAGATCGGCGACCTGGCAGAGATGTTGATCGAGATGGGCGCGCGCATCGAGGGGCATGGCACGAGTCGCATCACCATCACCGGTGTCGAGAAGCTCCATGGCTGCGCGCATCGCGTGGTAGCCGATCGCATTGAGGCTGGCACGTTCCTGTGCGCCGTCGCCTCGACCTGCGGCGACGTGGTGCTTCGGCACGGCCGCGCTGATCACCTGGAAGCGGTGATCGAGAAGCTGCGGGAAGCCGGCGCGACCATCGAAG
>JANYFX010000728.1 GCA_025359585.1 Rhizobacter sp.
CCGGGCACCGCCACCACCTGCCAGCCGGTGTGTTTCATCAGCACGTCGGACAGGCGCCGGAAGTCGGGGATCTGCTCGGCACTCATCGGCAGCGCGTGCATGCCCTGCACGAACTCGTCGCAGGCGCGGCCGGGCAACAGCCGCGTCTGGCGCTCGAACAGCGTTTTCCAGACGGCGTGCTCACCGGCGGTGTAGCTCTCCCAGCCCTGATCGATGGTCCAGTCCGCGTTGGTCTGTGGCGCTGCCATGGTGAAACCTTCTTTATCGAAACGACCCGCCATTGTGTTTCAGGGCCGGCCGCGCAACGCACGTACCATCGCCGGCACGCTCCGCCACCACCACACCGCCCCATGGATCACAGCTTTCTCTCCGCCGTCATCCTGCTGCTGCTGGTGCTCGACCCGCTCGGCAGCCTGCCGGTGTTCATCCCGATCATGCGCGACGTGCCGCCCGAACGGCGCACGCTGGTCGCGGTGCGCGAGGTGCTGATCGCCTTCGCCGTGCTGTTCGCGTTCATGTTCTTCGGCGACGCTTTCCTGCGCGTGATGCGCCTGTCGGAGCGCTCGCTCGAAGTGGCGGGCGGCGTGATCCTGCTGATGGTCGCGATCCGCATGATCTTCAGCCACGAGGGCGGGGTGTACGGCACACCCGAAGGCAAGGAGCCCTTCATCTTTCCGCTCGCGGTGCCGCTGCTGGCCGGGCCGTCGGCGATGGCCACGGTGCTGCTGCTGGCCTCGCGCCAGCCCGACCGCATCTTGTCGTGGGTGGGCGCGCTGGCCTGCGCGATGTTGGTCTCGGGCGCGGTGCTGCTGTTGTGCGAGCGCATCCGCCGGCTGCTCGGCGACTCGGTGGTCTCGGCGCTGGAAAAGCTGATGGGCCTGGTGCTGACGGCGATCGCGGTCGAAATGATCCTGGCGGGCTTGAAGCAATACTTCATGGCGTCGATGTAGCGGTGAACCGAGGCCGTTCGGTCCTCGGGCTGGCAAGAACATTGCATAGGCTTGGCGACATGCGGGCGGCGCCCCGCGAACCCTTCTCACAAGGACCGCTCGTTTTGCAAGTCTGGCAAACACTCGCAGCCACGGGCACGGCGCCGAACCTAAGATCGAGCCGTCAACATGCCGATGGCGGCGCCGTCTTTCGCATGCTCTTCCAGATCAACCTCAACCCAACATTGCCGTGAAAGGCGAACTCCCATGAACCTGATCAACGCGGCCGTTCGTGGCCTGGTCTCTTCGGTGACTGCCGCCGTGGCCTTGTCGCTCGCGGCGGTGGGCGCGCAGGCGCGCAGCTTCGAAGACATCAAGAAAGACGGCAAGATCATCGTCGCCACCGAAGGCCAGTTCGCACCGTTCAACTACTTTCAGGGCGCCAAGCTGAGCGGCTTCGAGGTCGAGGTGGCCGAAGCGATGGTCGCCAAGATGGGCCTGAAGATCGAGTGGAAGGCGCTCAGCTTCGACGCGCTGCTGGCCGGCCTGCGGCAAGACCGCTGGGACATGGTGATCGCCTCCCACGGCATCACCGAAGAGCGCGCCAAGGCCGTCACGTTCACCGACCCGCACTACTGCTCGGGCGGCGTGATCATCAGCAAGAGCGACGCCATCAAGACCGCCGCCGACCTGAACGGCAAGACCGTGGCGGTGCAGACCGGCACGACCTACCTCGACAACGTCAAGAAGCTCGCCGGCGTGAAGGAGATGAAGAACTTCCCGCAAGACACCGACGCGCGGGCCGCCTTGATCACCGGCCGCGTCGACGCCTGGGTGACCGACCGCTTCGTCGCCAAGACCTCGCTCGCTGCCAGCCCGAGTGCCGGCATGAAGATGGGCGACTTCCTGTTCGTCGAGCGCATCGCCTCGGCCGTGAGCAAGGGCAACACCTCGCTCGCCGGCGAGGTCAACAAGGCGCTCGCGGCGATCCTGGCCGACGGCAGCTACGCCGCGATCTCGAAGAAGTGGTTCGACGAAGACATTCGCTGCAAGTGATCTGATCGGCGCCCGCTGAACACACGAGCCTGAAGCCGTGAGTCAACGATCGTTTCATGTGTGGCCCGCGCGTTGGGGCCGCCAGCAGCGCAGCTCGGCCACCATGGCGGCGGCCGGTGTGGTGCTGGTGTTGATGTTGTGGCTGATGGCGATCCCGATGTCGTGGGCGCCCGAGCCGATCGGCAACAACGCGCAGTATTTCGCCGAAGGCACGCGTGTGACCGTCGAGCTCACGGCCGTGGCGGCCGTGGCCGGCGTGTTGATCGGTGTGCTCGCGGCGCTGGGCAAGACCTCGCGCTTCCCGCCTTTGCGCTGGGTGGCCGGTGTCTACATCTGGATCATTCGTGGCACGCCGCTTCTGGTGCAGGTGCTGTTCGTGTACTTCGCGCTGCCGGTGCTGATCCCGGCCCTGCAGCTCAGCGACTTCGCCTCGGCCTGCGTGGCGCTGAGCCTGAACGTCGGCGCCTACAACGCCGAGGCGATCCGCGCCGGCCTGCTCGCGGTGCCGAAAGGGCAGGTCGAGGCGGCGCGCTCGCTGGGGCTGTCGCCGTGGTTCACCTTCATCGACGTGACCTTTCCGCAGGCTTTCAAGATCTCGTTGCCACCGCTCGTCAACAACATCGTCGCGTTGCTGAAGGATTCTTCGCTCGCCTACGCGATCGGCGTGGTCGAGCTCACCAACGTCGGCAACCGCATTCAGGCCGCGACCTTCCAGCCGCTGCCGATTTTACTGACCTCGGCGACGATCTACCTGCTGCTGACGACCGTTCTGACGCAGATCTCGAACGCGGTGGAACGCCGCTTCGACGTGGAGGGCCGGGTCGCATGAACGCCGTCGCCGCACCCGAAAAAGCCGGGCCGTTGATCACGGTCGACAACGTCAACAAGCACTTCGGCGCGGCTCATGTGCTGCGCGACGTGTGCACCCATTTCAACGCTGGCGAAGTGGCCGTGATCATCGGCGCCTCGGGCTCGGGCAAGAGCACCTTGCTGCGCACGCTGAACCGGCTGGAAAAACACGACAGCGGTCGCATCGTGGTCGACGGCATCGAGGTCTGCGACGACCTGAAAGAGCTCGACGCCTTGCGCAGCGAAGTCGGCATGGTGTTCCAGCAGTTCAACCTGTTCCCGCACCTGACCGTGCTCGAGAACGTGACGCTTGCGCCGCGCCGCGTGCGCAAGACACCGCGCGAGCAGGCCGACCTGAAGGCAATGGAGCTGCTCGACCGCGTCGGCCTGAAAGCGCACGCGCACAAGCACCCGTTCGCCTTGTCGGGCGGGCAGCAGCAGCGTGTGGCGATCGCCCGTTCGCTCGCGATGGCGCCACGCGTGATGCTGTTCGACGAGCCGACCTCGGCGCTCGACCCCGAGATGGTGAAAGAAGTGCTCGACGTGATGAAGCAGCTCGCCGCCACCGGCATGACGATGATCGTGGTCACGCACGAGATGGGGTTCGCGCGCGAGGTCAGCGACCGCGTGCTCTTCATCGACCAGGGCCGCGTGGCACAAGACGCACCGCCTGAAGAATTTTTCGGTGCCCAGCGCAACGAGCGTATCCGCGCTTTCCTGGGCCAGATCGCCAACTGAATTTGACGCACACCACAAGGAGAAAGCCATGATGTTGAACAAGACCGTGATCGGTGCAGCCGTTGCCGCCGCTTGTCTGGGCGCGCTGCCGGCGCAGGCGCAGACGGCCAAGGACTTCGAAGAGATGCGCGCCGAGATCAAGCGCCTGCGAGCCGAAGTCGATGCGCTGAAAAAAGCCGCGCCCGCCGCCGCGCCGGCCGCCGACGCCAGCGGCTGGGGCGACCGCATCGAGCAGCTCGAGATCAAGAGCAAGGACGCGGTGGTGCTCGGTGACATCGGCGGTGGCTTCCGTTTGCCGGGCTCGGAAACATCAGTGCGCTTTTACGGTTATGCCGAGGCGCACGCCATCCACGACCTGAAGCAGCCCGGCCCGTCCGACACCTTCACCGACCTGATGTTCCAACCGCTCGACAACTCCGGCGGCCAGAAGGGCAAGACCAAGTTCACGGCGCAGACCTCGCGCTTCGGCTTCGAGTCGTCCACACCCACGGCGGCCGGCACCTTCAACACCAAGCTCGAGATGGATTTCTATTCCTATGGCGCCGGCAACCGCAACCGGCTGCGGCTGCGCCACGCTTACGGCGAATATTCGGGCTGGCTGATCGGCCAGACCTGGTCGACCTTCATGGACGTGGACGACCTGCCCGAAACGGTCGACTTCAACGGTCCGATCGGCGCACCGTTCTCGCGCCGCACGATGGTGCGCTACACCTACGCCGATGCAAAAGAGGGCTACAAGCTGACCTTCGCCGTCGAAGACCCCGAAGACCAATTCGGCGGCGGCAGTGCCAACGAAAAGCTGCCGCAGCTGGTGGCGCGTGTAGACAAGAGCTTCGACTGGGGCGCCCTCAACGCGCGCGTGCTGGTGCACGAGAAGCGCTCGTTCGCCGAGGCCAAGCGGGGTTACGGCGTGGGCATCGGTGGCAGCTACAAGATCACCGACAAGGACCTGCTGATGGGCCAGTACACCCGTGTCGATGGCGACATCGACCAGCTCTACGGCTCCAACGGCTACGCGATCGACGCGACCACCGGCGCGATCACCTTCGACAAGAACCAGGGCCTCGTGATCGGCTATGCCAAGACCTTCAGCGACCAGTTGCGTGGCACCGTCTCCTACGGCATGAACCGCGGCAAGACGGCGCAGGCGGTCGACAACCGCACGCTCAAGCAGGTGTTCCTCAACGTCATCTACTCGCCGATCAAGAACGTGGAACTCGGCGCCGAGTACATCTGGGGCGAGCGCAAGACCTTCACGCCCGAGACCGGCACGATGTCGCGCTTCGACCTGATGGGGCGCTACAGCTTCTGATCGCCCTGGCGGCCGCCGGCGTGGTCAGTCGATCACGAGGCGGCTGTTCGCCCTTGAAAGGGCTTGGCCGCAGGCCTCGCAGCTCACCTGCAGTTGCAAAGGCTGCCCGCAGGGGCGGTGCACAAAGGTCACCGGCGAGCGGTAACGCTCGCGCAGCCAGGTGTCGGCCCAGGCCTGGATCGCCAGCAGGATCGGGTGCAGGTCGATGCCTTTGTCGGTGAGCGCGTAGGCGCCCTTGCCAAAGCGGTCGGCGTCGGTGGTGGGCCGCAGGATGCCCAACGCGGTCAAGCGCGCGAGCCGGTCCGCGAGGATGTTGGTCGAGATGCCCAGGTGCGCCTCGAAGCCGTTGAAGTTGCGCACCCGCGTGAACAGGCACATCACGAGTTCGATGCCCCACTTGTCGCCGAACACGTCGATGGCGTGAGCCAGCGGTACCGGGGCGCCCAGGCCACGCTTGGTCGTGCTCAGGGTCGAGCGGCGGTACGAGGTGGCCTTGGTCGGCATGGCTTCGATCTCGCGCTGGCTCACCGTCAGCTTGATGTCGCGCGCCAACAGCAGAGCGTTGCACGCAGCGCAATGTGGCAGCGGCCGCGCTGCCGTTGCGCCACACGCCAGGTGCTCGATGCGCAGGCCCGCGGCGTCGGCCGAGGGGTGCCAGGTGTGCTCCCAGCGCGCCATGGTCGCGAACACGTCGAACAGGGCCAGCCCCATGTGGCTCAGGTGGTACTCGTGGCGCAGGGGCCGGCGCGAGTAGGCCAGGCGCACGATGATTTCCTGCTCTTCGAGCATGGTGAGACGGCTCGTGAGCAGGCGGCTCGCCATGCCGCCACGCTCGCTGAACTCGTTGAAGCGGTGCACACCGGCTTGCGCGAGCAGCAGTGTCAGCAGCGACCAGCGGTCGCACAGCACGTTGGCCGCCTGGCGCACCGCGATCAATACGGCGTTGACGGTGACGGCGTCGATCGCCGGTGGGAGTTCGGGGGCGGCCACGATGGGCACGCTGGAAACGCTGGGCATGCGTTCGAGTCTAGCCCGCGCTGAGCCGGGCTCTTTGAGGTTGATCCACAAGACTTGCATACCGAGAGTATTCGTATTGTGGGTGTGGCATCCGGAGAAAGAAGTTGGGTCGGTGTACCGGCTTTCATAGCTAAGCCGATTCATTAAGTGTAAACACCGAGCCGATTCGTCTCCAATGTGACTTTCACAGTGCATGTCACTGAATTAGTCTTCGGTATCGGTTGGGATCACCGGCAACGACAGAAGTGCCAGTCCCGCCCAGCAGCGACATTCAGGAGACAGGCATGAGCATCGAATCCGTCATCCAGTTCCGGCGTGGCCCGAGCGTCCAGCAAATCTTCGACGGCGACAAGAACCCGCCGCCGGCCATTCTGCGAATGGAATCGCCGCGCGACATGGGCCGCGAGGATGTGTCGCTCGATCGTTACTACACCCGCGAATGGCACGAGCGCGAGGTCGAGACGGTGTGGCGCAAGACCTGGCAGATGGCGTGCCGCCTCGAAGACATTCCCGAGGTCGGCGACTCCGAGGTCTACGAGATCGTGCACGACTCGCTGATCGTCGTGCGCACCGGCACCGGCCCGGGCGACATTCGCGCCTACGTCAATTCCTGCCTGCACCGCGGCACGATCCTGCGCACCGAGTGTGGCAACCTGCGCCACATCAAGTGCCCCGTGCACGGCATGACCTGGGACCTCAACGGCAAGCTCGCCGGCCTGCCCTGCGCCTGGGACTTTCCGCAGATCGAGCGCGAGAAGTTCTGCCTGCCCGAAGCGCAGGTCGGCGTCTGGGCCGGCTTCGTCTTCATCAACTTCGACCCGCTGTGCGAGCCGTTGGAAACCTACCTTGAGTGCCTGCCCGAGCACTTCAAGAACTTCGGTCTTGAAAACCGCTACAAGGCCGTGCACGGCGGCAAGGTCCTGCCCTGCAACTGGAAGCTGGCGCAAGAAGCCTTCATGGAAGGCTTTCACATCGCCGCCACGCACCCGCAGTCGGTCGAGTACACGGCAGACACCAACACGCAATACGACGTGTTCGACGGCCGCCATGTCAACCGCTTCGTCATGCCCGAAGGCGTGGCGAGCCCGGCGCTCGGCAACTACCCGCAGCAAAAAATCGTCGACGCGATGCAACGTGACATCGCCTTCTACGCCAACCGCGAAATCACGGTCGGCGAAGGCGAAAACGCGCGCGAGAAGATCGCCGACCATGCGCGTGCGCGCTTCTCCAAATCGACCGGGCGTGACTTCTCCAAGCTCTCGACCAGCGAAGCGATCGACCTGATCCAGTACCAGCTGTTCCCCAACCTCGGCCCGTGGGCCGGCATGGCCACCCCGCTGGTCTACCGCTTTCGCCCGAACGGCGACAACCCGGAGGAATGCATCATGGAAATCATGATGCTGTTCGCCAAGGCCGAAGACGGCACCCACCCGCCGGTGGGCAAGGCGACCATCGTGGGCGTGAACGACTCCTGGCACCTGGTGCCGGGCATGGGCTCGGCCGCCGACGTGACCGACCAGGACACCGAGAACCTGAAGCGCATTCAGCGTGGCATTCGTGCTTCGAAGAAGCCGGGCGCCACGATGAGCGTCTACCAGGAAAGCCGCATCCGGCACTTCCACAAGACGCTCGAAGAGTACATGGCGAAGTAGCCGAGGCGTGGTGTTGCGGCGCGTTGTTGCGACCCCGCGCCGCGCACTGCGAAACGCTTCGATCCGCCGCCACGCTGCACACCCGCGACGGCCCTGTTCCCCCGCGCTGCTGAAGCGCCCCGGTGTGCACAAGGAGACCCCCGATGAGCGACCACCCCTGGACCAAGTCCTACCCGCCCGGCGTGAAGTGGGACGCGCCGATCCCCTTCGGCTTCGTGCAGCAGATGCTCGACGACGCGGCCGCCACCTGGCCCGACCACCACGCACTCGACTTCATGGGCCGGCGCACCACCTACAGCGAGCTGATCGCGCTGGTGAACCGCGCGGCCAAAGGCTTCCAGAAGCTCGGCGTGAAACCCGGCGTGCACGTGGGCCTGTACCTGCCGAACACACCGCACTACGTGATCGCGTTTTTCGGTGTGCTCAAGGCCGGCGGTACCGTCGTCAACTACTCGCCGCTCGATGCCGCCAAGGTGCTGGAGCACAAGGTCGAAGACAGCGAGACCGACATCCTCGTCACGCTCGACCTGGCCGGGCTCTACCCGCAAATGCACAAGCTGCTGGGCAGCACGCGGCTGAAGATGCTGGTGGTCGGCAACCTGCCTGAGATGAGCGCGCAGCCCGACGCCCTGCGCGCCCAACTCGCCGCCACGAAGCAGCTCAGCGAAGTGATCTGGGACGAACGCCACGTGGCCTTCGAGCAACTGCTCGCCAACGACGGCGCGATCGCGCCGGTGGCACTCGGTGACCCGAGAGAAGCGCTCGCGATCCTGCAGTACACCGGCGGCACCACCGGGCTGCCCAAGGGCGCGATGCTGACGCACGCCAACCTCACCTCGGCGATCGGCCAGTTCGCCGCCACCGCCAGTGGCGACGTGCGCGTGCTCACGCCGGGCGGTGACCGCATCCTCACCGTGCTGCCGCTGTTCCACGTGTACGCGCTGGCGATGAACATGGTGTTCGGCCTGCGCTCGGGCGCCGAGCTGATCCTGCACATGCGTTTCGACGTGGAAGCGGTGCTTGCCGACCTGGTGAACAAGAAGGTCACGATGTTCCCGGCCGTGCCCACGATGTACAGCGCGCTGATCAACCGGCCGGGGATCGAGAAGTTCGACTTCAGCGCCCTGAAGTTCTGCGCCACCGGCGGCGCGCCGGTGCCGCTCGAAGTGAACACGAAGTTCCATGCGCTGACCGGCTGCAACCTCTTCGAAGGCTGGGGCCTGACCGAAACCTCGCCGGCCGGCACCTTCACGCCGGTGGTCGGGCGCCGCCGCCAGGGTTCGTGCGGCCTGCCGGCGCCGGGCATCGAGATCCGCTTCGCCAGCATCGACGACGCTTCGAAGGTCGTGCCACTCGGCGAGCGCGGCGAGATCTGCCTGCGCGGCGCCAACGTGATGAAGGGCTACTGGAAGAACCCGAAGGCCACGGCCGAGGTGATGACGGTCGACGGTTTCCTGCGCACCGGCGACGTGGGCTACATGGACGAAGACGGCTACGTCTACATCGTCGACCGCACGAAAGACCTGATCCTGTGCGGCGGCTTCAACGTCTACCCGCGCCTGCTCGAAGAAGCGATCTACGAACACCCGGCCGTCGCCGAAGTGATCGTGATCGGCATTCACGACGACTACCGCGGCCAGTCGCCCAAGGCTTTCGTGAAACTCAGGGAAGGCGCTGCGCCGTTCACGCTCGACGCCTTGAAGCTGTTCCTCAAAGACCGGCTCGGCAAACACGAGATGGTGCAGGCGCTCGACATTCGCGCCGAGCTGCCGAAAACATTGGTCGGCAAGCTCTCGAAGAAAGAGCTGTACGAAGAAGAGCGTGTGAAGCGCGCAGTGGCCGCATCACCGGAGCGCGCGGCATGAACCACCTGAGCGGCATCGACGCTGCCTTCCTGTACATCGAAACACCCGAGATGCCGATGCACGTCGGCAGCCTGAACGTGCTCGACCTGCCGCACAACTTCGAAGGCGATTTCTGGGAAGAGCTGAAGGCCCACGTGGCGAGCCGCATGCACCTGGCGCCGCTGTTCACGCGCAAGCTCGCCCTGATGCCGTTCGAGCTGGCCAACCCGGTGTGGGTGGAAGACGACGACATCGACCTCGACTACCACGTGCGCCGCGTCACCTTGCCGCGGCCGGGCACGCGCCTGCAGCTCGAAGCCTATGTCGGCAGGCTGCATTCGAGCCTGCTCGACCGCAGCCGCCCGCTCTGGGAGTTCTACGTGATCGAGGGCATGGCGAGCGGCCAGGTCGCGTTCTACAGCAAGGCCCACCACGCGGCGATGGACGGTGCGGCGGGCGCGGTGCTGGCCAATGCGATCCTCGACGTGACGGCGCTGCCGCGGGTCGTGAAGGCGCCGGTGCAGCGGCGTGCGAGCCAGGGTTACCAGCTCGGCGTGGCCGAGCTGGCCGGCGCCGCGCTGAAGAACGCGGCCGTGCAGTACATCAAGCTGGCGAAGCTGTTGCCCACGGCGCTGAAGACCGTCGCGAGCATCGCAATGCCACCCAAGGGCGAAGACGGCCAACGCGGCCGGCGCTGGCCGAAGGGCCTGGGCCTCGGTCCGAAGACCGCGTTCAACGTCTCCATCACCAACCAGCGGGTTTTCGCCGGCCAGTCCTTGCCACTCGCCGACGCGAAGCGCATCGCCAAGCAGCTCGACGTGACGCTCAACGACGTGGTGATGGCGCTGTGCAGCGCCGCCTTGCGCCGATACCTCGAAGAGCGCGAGGGCGTGCCGACGAAAGCGCTGGTCGCCGGCATTCCGGTGTCGCTGCGCGAAGCCGGCAACTCCGAGATGAACAACCAGGCGATGGCCATGCTGGTGAGCCTGGCTACGCATGAGGCTGACCCGCTCAAGCGGCTGCACGCGATCCACGCTTCGGCGGTGGCCGCCAAGCAGTTCACCGGCCGCATCAAGGCCGCGGTGCCGATGGATTTTCCGTCCTTCGGCACGCCGTGGCTGATGACCGGGCTGGTGTCGCTGATCGGCCGCTCCAAGCTGGCAACCGCCCTGCCACCGGTCAGCAACGTCGTGATCTCGAACGTGCCCGGGCCGCAGACGCCGCTCTACCTGGCCGGCGCGCGCATGGTCAGCAACTACCCGGTGTCGATCCCGGCGCACGGCATGGCGCTCAACATCACGGTGCAGAGCTACAACGGCTCGCTCGATTTCGGCCTCACCGCGTGCCGCCGCGCCGTGCCCGATGTGCGTGACATCGCCGACTACCTTGTCGATGCCCTGGCCGAGTTGAAAGCGCTCGTGCCGGCGCCGGCGACGCACGCCGCCGAGGCTGCGGTGCCGACCGCCGCGCCGGCCTCACCCAAGCGCCGCACGCCGCGCCAGAGCGCCGCGGCCCCGAAGCCTGTGGCCAAGGTGGCGGCGCCACGTGCGCGCGCCGCCAAGCCGCGCCTGACCGCATGAAAGCGCCTATGAAGACTGACCTCACCGAAGACGTGCCGGCGCCGGGCTGGCTCAACATCGTTCTCGAAGCGCGCGCCGGCCTCGAATTCGGTGCCGGCCTGGCCACGGCCTTGCCGCTGCTGGCAAGCGCCCCGCGCGGCGACGGCCACCCTGTGCTGGTTTTTCCGGGCATGGCCGCTTCCGACCTCAGCACCGCGCCGCTGCGCCACTGGCTGCATGCGCTCGGCTACGCGGCGCACGGCTGGCAGCAGGGCAGCAACTTCGGCCCACGAGCTGATGTGATGGCCGCGAGCCTCGCGCACATCCGCGCGCTGCGCCAGCGCCATGGCCGCAAGCTGAGCCTGATCGGCCAGAGCCTGGGCGGCATCTACGCGCGCGAACTCGCCAAGCAGGCCGGCGACGACGTGCGCCTGGTGATCACGCTCGGCACGCCCTTCACCGGCGGTGCCCACTCGACCAATGCATGGCGCCTGTTCGAGGTGCTCAACGGCACCGGGCACCTGGCGCCCGAAGCACGCGCCGGCGTGCGGCAGGCGCCCCCGGTTCCCACCACCTCGGTCTACAGCCGAAGCGACGGTGTGGTGGCGTGGCAATGCAGCGTGCAGGCCGCAGGCGCACACACCGAGAACATCGAGGTCGAGTGCAGCCACACGGGCATGGCTGTTCATCCGCTCGTATTGAACGTTATTGCCGACCGACTCGCGCAGCCCGAAGGCGCGTGGCAGCCGTTCCAGCGCCGCGGCCTGCGGCGCCTGGCTTACCGCGACCCGCAACGCGCGGCCGCCTGAACTCTTCCGATCCACCCGCCCGAGGAAAACACCATGACCCGCACGATCCAACAACTCTTCGACCTGAGCGGCAAGACCGCACTCGTCACCGGCGGCTCGCGCGGCCTGGGCCTGCAGATCGCGCAGGCCCTGGGTGAACTCGGCGCCACCGTGGTGATCAGCTCGCGCAAGGCCGCCGAACTCGAGCCCGCAGCGGCGCAGCTCTGCGCGCAAGGCCTGAAGGCGAGCTGGATCGCCGCCGACAGCAGCAAAGACGCCGACGTGGCGCGCCTGGCTGCAGAGGCGATCACGCGGCTCGGTCACATCGACATCCTCGTCAACAACGCCGGCGCCACCTGGGCCGCGCCGGCCGAAGAGCACCCGGTCGAAGGCTGGGACAAGGTGATGGGCGTGAACATCCGCGGCATCTTCCTGCTGACGCAGATCATCGGCCGCGACAGCATGCTGCCGCGCAAGCAGGGCTGCATCGTCAACGTGGCCTCGATCGCCGGGCTGGGTGGCAACCCGCCCTTCATGAAGACGATTGCGTACAACACCAGCAAAGGCGCGTGCATCACCTTCACGCAGGCGCTCGCCGCCGAATGGGGGCCGCGCGGCATTCGGGTGAACGCGATCGCGCCGGGGCCGTTCCCGACCAAGATGAGCGCCGGCATGTTCGCCCATGTCGGCGCCGACAAGCTCGCCGCCAGCGCACCGCTGCGCCGCACCGGTGACGACGAAGACATGAAAGGCGTGGTCGCGCTGTTCGCGTCAGACGCCGGCAAGCACATCACCGGCCAGGTGATTGCCGTCGACGGCGGCACCAGCGCCGTGATCCCCGCCTGACCCCTCTCGCCACGAAGGAGCCACCACCATGACAAGCGCGTTCGAAGACAAATTCGCGATCGAAGAACTGATCGGTCGATACAACCACGCCATCGACCAGGGCCGGTTCGAAGACTTCCTGAACTGCTGGTGCGAAGACGGCGTGTTCGACGGTCTCGGCGGCCCCTACGTCGGCAAGCCCGCGATCAGGAAGTTCACCGACAGCTACGACGAGCGCTACCGGCTGCGCCTGAACGGCCTGAAGCACTTCACCGTGAACATCGTCTCGACCATCGACGGTGACCGTGCCAGCTCGGCCTCGCACCTGCAGCTCGTGACCACCGGGGCGAAGGGCGCTCACATCCTCTTCACCGGCCGCTACGAAGACGAACTGCGGCGCGAGGCCGGCGCGTGGCGCTTCACCCGCCGCAAGCTGCACCAGGACATGCCGGTCGCCGACCTGCGCGAAGCCGCTGCCGGGCCAGCACGTTGACGCAGGCCATTTCAATTTCGACAACCCAGAAAAAACAGGAGACTCCCATGAACAAGATCTTGACCACCGCCGCTGTTTGCGCCGCAATTTCCGGCGGCGCGTTCGCCCAGACCAGCAGCGTGTCGATCGAAGGTGTCGTCGATGCCTCGGCGCGCGCCACCCACAACTCGCTCGGCACGCTCAAGTCGCTGTCGAGCGGCAACAACTCGACCTCGCGGCTCGTGTTCCGCGGCACCGAAGATCTGGGCGACGGCCTCAAGGCGGGCTTCTGGCTCGAATCGTCGGTGTACACCGACACCGGCACGACCGGCGGCCTCGCGGTCGCACCGGCGGGCCAGTTCTTCGACCGCACCTCGGTGGTCAAACTGAGTTCCACGCGCTGGGGCGAAGTGCGCCTGGGCCGCGAATGGACGCCGGTGTTCACCGGCTGGGTCTACAGCGATCCGTTCATCGCGGTCGGCGTGGGCAGCTCGGCCAACCTCTTCAGCAGCAGCGCCTCGACCGTGCTGAACCGCGCTTTCGGCAGCGCGATTCAGCCGAGCACGATCTCGCGTTCGAGCAACGCGCTGCAGTACTTTCTGCCCGGCGGCCTGGGCGGTGTGAACGGCCAGTTGATGGCGTCTGCGGGCGAGGGCGCCAATTCGCAAGGCAGCTTCAAGTACACGGCGGGCCGGATCGGCTGGCGCAACGAGCAGATCGACGCTTCGGTCTACTACGGCGCAACGCGCATCGATGCGGCGGCGACCGATCTGAAGCAGACCGGTGTCTACGGCGCCTACAGCTTCGGCTTCATGCGGCTGGCCGCGAGCGTGACCGAGTCGAAGTTCCTGAGCTCCAAACAAATGAACTACATCGTCGGCCTGAGCGTGCCGATCGGCGTGCATTTGGTGCGCGCCTCGTTCGGCCGCGCCGACCAGAAGGGCACCGACGCGGCCGGTGTGAGCATCGACGCCAACGACGCCAACATGTACGCGCTGGGCTACCAGTACAGCCTGTCCAAGCGCACGGCCCTGTACACGCAGGTCGCGCGCATCGGCAACAAGGGCACGGCGCGCTTCGCCGTGCCGGGCGGGCCGGCGGGGCTGATCGCGGCCGGGTCCGGCTCGACCGGTTTCGACGCCGGGATGCGCTTCAGCTTCTGACGGGACGCGCCATGAAGCCCCATCGTTTTCTGCGCAGCCTGCTCTGGATCGCCTGCGCATGCGCGGCAACGCCTTCGCACGCGGCCGAGACCGTCAAGATCGCTTTCATCGACGTGCTCTCCGGGCCGTTCGCCCTCACGGGCGAAGGCTCGCTCAAGCAGCTGCGTGAAGTGGTCTTGCAGATGAACAGCAAGGCCGGGCCCAACGACCTGAAGTTCGAGGTGGTGGCGTTCGACGGCAAGGGCACCGCGCAGGAGAGCGTGACCGTGCTGAAGTCGGCTTCCGATCAAGGCATTCGTTATGTCACGCAGGGCGGTGGCTCGGGCGTGGCGTTCGCGCTCGTCGATGCCATCTCCAAGCTGGCCGAGCGCGAGCCCGAAAAGGCGATGCTGCTGCTCAACTACGCCGCCATGGACCCGGGCCTGACCAACGACCGCTGCAGCTTCTGGCACTTTCGTTTCTACCCGTCGAGCACGATGATCGTCGAGGCGCTGACGAGCTACATGGCCAAGCGCAGCGACATCAAGAAGGTGTACCTGCTGAACCAGAACTACACGCACGGCCAGCAGGTCTCGAAGGCGTCTCGCGAAGACCTGGCCCGCAAGCGCCCCGACATCCAGATCGTCGGCGACGACTTCGTGCCGATCGCCCAGGTGCGCGACTTCGCCCCGTATGTGGCGAAGATCAAGGAGAGCGGCGCCGACACCGTGATCACCTCGAACTGGGGCAGCGACCTGACGCTGCTGTTCAAGTCGGCAAGAGACTTCGGCCTGAACATCAACTTCTACACGATGAACGCCAACAACCCCGGCACGCCGGCGCGCATGGGGCCGTGGGGCGTGGGCAAGGTCGGCGTGGTGTGGAACTGGGCCCAGAACGCGGCCTCGCCCGAGCTCGAGAAAATCTCGGTGGCCTACAAGCAGAAGACCAACGAGGACTTCATCTTCGCGGCGCACTGGAACAGCATGAACATGCTGCAGGCGGCGATGCGGCAGGCCAAGGCCACCGACCCGAAGCGGGTGGCCTTCGCGCTCGAGGGTTTGAAGTACAAGAGCCCGATCGGCGAGATCGAGATGCGCAAGACCGACCACCAGTTGCAGGCGCCGCTGTTCCTCGGCATCTGGGAGAAGCAGGGCGTCAAGGGGGTCAAGTACGACGCCGAGAACACCGGCTACGGCTTTCGCCCCGAGGTCGCATGGGACGCCTACGTCAGCTCGCAGCCTACTTCGTGCCAGATGAGCCGGCCGGCGTCATAGGCATGCCAAATCCATGACCAAGGGGCTGCGGCCCTTTTTTCATGGCCGCCTCTCGTATGATCGCGCACCGAATTTTGTGCAAACTCCTGCTCACAAGGCTGCGACTCATGCTTCGACGATTTGTTTTCTGTTTCCTGTTTGTCGCCTCGGCCGGCAGCCACGCCGCCGAAGGCATGTGGACACTCGACAACCTGCCGCTGGCGAAGATGAAGGCCGCGTATGGCTTCGCGCCCGATGCGGCCTGGGTCGAGCGGGTGATGCGCGCTTCGGTGCGCCTGGCCGGTGGCTGCTCGGGCTCTTTCGTCTCGCGCGACGGGCTGGTGATGACGAACCACCATTGCATCGACTCGTGCCTGGAACAGTTGTCGTCGGCCAGCCGCGATCTGGTGCACGACGGCTTCCTGGCAACCCGGCGCGAAAACGAAACGCGCTGCCCCGGTGTCGAGCTCAACCGCCTGGAGCAGACCACCGACGTTACCGAGCAGGTCAAGGCCGCCACCCGCGGGCTCGAAGGCGAGGCTTTCTCGGTTGCGCAAAACGCGGTTCGGGCCCGGCTCACGGCGGCCTGCGTGGGCGACGACAGGGCAACCACCCGCTGCGACCTCGTCAAACTCTACAACGGCGGCCAGTACCACTTGTACCGCTACCACCGCTTCAGCGACGCGCGCCTGGTCTGGGCCCCCGAAGACGCCATCGCGAACTTCGGCGGCGACCCCGACAACTTCAACTTCCCACGCTACGCGCTCGACATGGCCTTGCTGCGCGCCTACGAAAACGGCAAGCCGGTGGCGGCCAAAGACTACCTGCCGTTCAGCCGCAGCGGCGCAGCGGCCGGAGAGCTCGCGCTCGTGACCGGGCACCCCGGCAACACCAGCCGCCTGCTCACCGTGGCGCAGCTGGAGACCACGCGTGACCTGCGGCTCGTGCGCGCCCTGTTGTCGATCGCTGAACTGCGTGGCGTGCTCACGCAGTACAGCAGCCAGAGCGCGGAGGCGGAACGCGTGGCGAAGACGCAGCTCGACGGCATCGAGAACTTCTACAAGGTGCTCAAGGGCGAGCTGGAGGCGCTGCAGGAGCCGGAGCTGATGCGCCGCAAACGTGCCGAGGAAGAAGCGCTGAAAGCCTTCGTCGCGGCCGACCCGGCGCTGCGCGCGAGCACCGCGGGTTCGTGGGCCGCGATCGAACGGGCGCAAGTGCAGTACCGCAATCTGGAGAGCGAGTTCGGCGCGATGGAAGGCAACCGATCGTTCCGGAGCAGCCATCTCGGCTTCGCGCGCACGTTGGTGCGCAGTGCCGAAGAGCGTGCCAAGCCGAATGCCGAGCGCCTGCCCGAATTTGCGGAGTCCAGGATGCCCGAAGTCGAACAGCGCCTGTTTTCACCGGCGCCGATCTACGCCGACTTCGAGAAGCTGAATCTGACCTGGGCACTGACGAAGATGCGTGAGCGCCTCGGCCCGGACCACGCCTTCGTGAAGCAGGTGCTGGGCCGCGAGTCGCCCGCGCAACTCGCCGAGCGCCTGATCAAGAACACGACGCTCGGCGACCCGGCCGTGCGGCGCGCGCTGTGGGCGGGTGGCAAGACGGCGGTGGCGCAATCGACCGACCCGTTCATTCAGCTGGCGCTGGCCATCGACCCGTTCGGGCGTGCGGTGCGCAAACGTGTCGAGGCCGAAGTCGATGCCGTCGAGTTGAAGAACACCGAGCTGATCGCGCAGGCGCGGTTCGCCCAGCTTGGCACCAGCCTGTACCCCGACGCCACGTTCAGCTTGCGTTTGTCGTATGGCGAGGTCAAGGGCTGGGAGGCCAAAGGCCAGCCGGTGGCGCCGTTCACGAACCTCGCCGGCGCCTTTGCGCGCCACACCGGCGCCGAGCCGTTCGCGCTGCCGGCCGCGTGGCTGGCCGCCAAGGACAAGCTCGATCTGGCGTTGCCGATGGACTTCGTCACCGACAACGACATCACCGGCGGCAACTCGGGCAGCCCCGTGCTCAACCGCAACGCCGAGGTGGTGGGGCTGGCGTTCGACGGCAACATCGAGTCGATCGGCGGCACCTATGGTTTCGACGAGCGCAACAACCGCATGGTGAGCGTGCACAGCGCTTTCATTCTCGAAGCCTTGCGCAAGGTCTACCACGCCGATGCGCTGGTCGAAGAGATCACGAGTCGCTGAGCCCGGCGGTGCTGAATCAGGGCCGCGAGCCCATGCCGGCGGGCAGCTTCGTCCACGGCAGATCGCCCGGGTCGGCGGCCATCGGCCCGGGTGCCTTGGCGACGAGAATGCTTGATGCGATCGGCGTGAACGCAGCCCGAAAGTGCACCGAACTCTTGTTGACGAGCAGCTTCATCTGCGTGGGCTCGACGCCGAGGAAACGGTAGAGATCGAGGTCGAGCATCTGCGCCTTGGCGCTCGACAGCAGCACACGAATGCCTTCGACCTCGACGCAGGCACACGGCCCGAGTTGCGCAGTGGCGCCTGCCGTCATCGGCCCGAACAAGGGCACGACACCATCGCTCACGGCCAGCACCCTGGCGCGTGCTTTCACGGGTGCATCGGTGAGCGCGCCGCTCCAGGTCGGCACGGCCAGGCCCAGGGTCAAATTCAGCTCGGCACCGACACCTGCGCTGCACGCCGCCCGCGCCGAAGCGGGGTCGAACAGCAGGCCGAGCGCCACGCGGCCGTCGAGGCGCAAGCCCGCTTTCGCATCGACCAGCGCGTGCAGCAGGCCGGTGGTGTTGGAGTCGCCACCCGCGCCGGGGTTGTCTTGCGTGTCGGCAATCACGACGGGCGCGCTGGAGACCGCGGCGAGTTCGATGGCGCGTTCGACGGCGTCGGCGGGCGAGAGCAGGTCGAGCGACCACTCGGCGCGCCGCGAGACGACCTCGGCATGCAGGCGCTGCACGGCCTCGCGTGCACTTGCAGCGTCGGCGCCGTAGCCGAACAACACCGGCCCGCACTCGCTGAAATCGGCGGCCGAAAAACCCATCGCGAAATTCAGTTCGAGATCGTGCTCCGCTTCGAGGCGGTCGATCAACGCGATGACCGATGCGGCCGGTTGCATCAGCGTGCATTGCGCGTTCAGCGGCAGCAGGAACGGCACACGTTCGGCGTGCCTGTGCCGCGGCGTGCTGCCAAGGCGGCGCGCCAGCATCTGCGCGGCGCGTGCGCCGGTCTCGCGCATGTCGACGTGCGGGTAGGTGCGAAACGCGGTCATCGCGCTCGTCAGCGCGAGCATGCGCGCGCTCACGTTGGCGTGCAGGTCGAGGCTGGCGACGATCGGCATGGCGGGGCCGACCACCGCGCGAATGCGTGCCAGCAATTCGCCCTCGGCGTCGTCGGCGCCGACCGCCACACCAGCGCCGTGCAGGTCGAGGTAGATCGCTTCGAAGCCGCCGCGTTGCAGGTCGGCCACGATCTCGTCGCAGATGCGCGCGAAGGCCTGCGCCGTGACGCGGTTCGACGGCATCGCGCCGGCCCACACCGAAGGCAGCAGCGACCATCCTCGTTCGGTGGCGGCCTGCGCAAAGCCGCCGAGCGAGGTGCTGGTGCCGCGCATCTTCTGCAGCATGGCTTCGCCGCGCGCATACGACGGGTAACCCGCGCCGCATTCGAACGCGGCCCAGTCGGCGACCGAAGGCGCGAAGGTGTTGGTCTCGTGGTGGAAGCCGGCGACGAAGACGTTCATGTGAGCAGGTCCAGTTCGGCTTCGGTGAAGCCGGCCGCGCGGCGGGCTTTGAAATTGAAGGGCGGGTGCAGGCGCGGCGCGTGGTGGCGCTGCGCGAGTGCGGCGTAATGTGCGACCGGGTCGAGCCCGTCGCGCGCGCACAGCCAGCGGTACCAGTGGTTGCCGATGGCGACGTGGCCGACTTCGTCGCGCAGGATCACGCCGAGGATGTGTGCCGCGCGCGCGTCGCCGGCCTGAAGCAGCTTGGCCTGCATCGGCGGCGTGGCGTCGAGCCCGCGCGCCTCCAGCGTGCGTGGTACCAGCGCCATGCGCGCTGTGATGTCGTGTGAGGTGCGCTGCGTCATCGCCCACAGGCCGTCGTGGGCGTCGAAGCTGCCGTAGTCGAAACCCAGCGTTTGCAGGTGCTCGCGCAGCAGCGTGAAATGCAGCGCCTCTTCGCTGGCCACGCCGAGCCAGTCGACGTAGTACCGCACCGGCATGCCGTCGAAGCGCCAGACTGCGTCGAGCGCCAGGTTGATGGCGTTGAACTCGATGTGCGTGATCGCGTGCAACAAAGCCGCGCGCCCTTCGGGCGTGGCGGGCGAGCGGCGCGGCACGGCGTTCGGCGACACAAGGCGCGGCAGGGCGGGGCGGCCGGGGATGGGCTCTGCGGTGGCGCACGTCGCCTCGGGCACGATCGATGCGAGCTTGAGCTCGGCGAAGAGGGCGCGTGTCTGCACGGCCTTGTCGATCGGGTCGACGAGAGCGAGGATCTCGAGCGCGCGCTGGCGTGCGGTCACGAAGGCTCAGGCGGCGGCTTCGGGCCGTGGCCAGCCGTTGCGCGCGGCGCGGCGCAGCGTGGCCTGAACGACCCTGCGGTGGAACGGCGCGATCAGCAGGATGTACAGCCGACCGAGTCGGTTGTGGCAATGCACGACGGTGGAGAGAACGACCCGGTCCGCGCGGCCGTCCGCAGCCGGCAGCGTCTCGTGCAACACGGACAGCCGGAAGTCGAGGTGCTTGTCGTCTTCACCCAGCACGATCTCGTGCGGCCGCGTTTCGTAGATCCTGAAGATGCCGACGCGCGGGTGCGGCCCGGCCGCAGCCGGATCTTGCAGTTGCGTCGCGGTCTTGAGGCCGAAGCCGGCGACGAGCAGGTCGCGCACGCCCATCAGGCCACCCACCCATGCCGGCTGCTGCGCGAAGATGAAACGCGCGAGGGTTTCCGGGTCGGTGCTTGTACCCGGTGGCAGGCGGATCGCGAAGGCGTCGGCCAGATCGGTGCTCGCATAAAAGCCCGACACGCGCGAGGCGGGCGGCAGGGCCACCGGGCCGACCGATGCCGAGTTTTCATTCATGGCGATGCGTGGCCAAATGGGCTGCCGCGATGATGATCGGGAACACGAGTTCGGAGACGAGATAAGCCAGCCACACGCCGGCGGGTTCGGGCAATCCGACCTTGCTGATGGAGACAAGTCTGCCGACCGCTGCCATGAGAACGGCAAATGCGATCAGGTAGACCAAGGTCTTTTGCTGACGGATCGTGACCGCGGCCCAGAGGCTGATGACGCCCGTCGACAGATAAACACCGCCCATGAAGCGGTGAAGGTTGTCGAGCCTCGGCGTTGTTTCAGGTTGACCGAGCAGCAACTGCACCGTGCCGCCGAACAAGGCGATGGCGGCAACGAGGAAAAGACAAACCTGCACGACGCGCTGGGATGCGGGCATGGGCGAAATCGATGACATGGTGCGGCTCCTTTGTGGCCTGAGGTTCGTTCCTGCCCGACGATGACCCCACCCGTTGCGCAGCGCAGGAAGCTCTTCTTCGGGTCCAGACCTTTTGAGCGCTTGGCTGGCGGACGCCCGACGTGTGAGATCAGCTCACTTCACCTTGACTTTGATCTTGTTGACTTCTTTCGTCGCGTCTTCGGTGAGTTCCTTCCAGAGTTTGCTGTAGGCGTTCACCTTTCCGAGCGCGTCGGCATGTTCTGTGGCTGCGGCAATGACCTTCTTGCGCTGCGTCTCGATCACGTCGTCCAGCTTCGATTGCCTGTCCTTGACCGGCTTGCCGGCGTTCTCGGATTCGTCCTCGGCCAGGTCGATGGCATCGGCGGCTTGGTCGAGCGTCACCATCATTCTCTTGAGCGAAGCGCCGTACTCAGTGACGCTCTTTTCTAGCGACGAAACACGGCCCTTGAGCTTGGCATGAATGGCGATCAAGTCTTTGGCAGCACCCATAACGTTCTCTCCGGTGGTAAAAACAAGCCGCTCGGCGGCCACGAACTTTCAGCTTATATCTGATGAGACGCTCTGCGCCACCAACGTGTTCCCTGGGTTGCGGCCATTCGCTCGCGCACGGTCTCTTCTGCCTCGGAACCGGGCACGTGATCTCCGCCGACGGGCATCACCCATAGAATTATGGGCTTCGACTCACCGGCAACAGCCATGGCCCTTTACCAGCTCGACGACATCTCGCCCCACCTCGCAGACAGCGCGTGGGTGGCCGACAGCGCCCAGGTGATCGGCAACGTGGAGATGGCCGAAGGTTCGAGCGTCTGGTTCGGTTGTGTGCTGCGGGGCGACGGCGAACGCTTGAGCATCGGCCGCAACTGCAACGTGCAGGATGGCAGCGTGGTCCACGCCGACCCGGGTTTTCCGGTGACGCTGGGCGACAACGTCTCGATCGGCCACCAGGTGATGCTGCACGGCTGCACGGTGGGCGAAGGCTCGCTGATCGGCATTCAATCGGTGGTGCTCAACGGCGCGAAGATCGGCAAGCACTGCCTCGTCGGCGCCGGCTCGCTCGTCACCGAGGGCAAGGAGTTTCCCGACGGTTCGATGATCCTCGGCTCGCCGGCCAAGGTGGTGCGCCAGCTCACGCCGGAGCAGATCACGGGGCTGGAGCGGGTGGCGAAACATTACGTCGAGAATGCGCGGCGTTTCAAGGCCGGCTTGAAGAAGATCGGCTGACGTGAGCGAGCTCCACAAGTTCATTTTCGACGGGCTGCCGGTGCGCGGCATGCTGGTTCGCCTGACCGACGGCTGGAAAGAAGTGCTCGCGCGCCGCACGGCGGCCAGCGACGCGTTCCCGCAACCCGTGCGGGCGCTGATGGGCGAGATGGCGGCGGCGGGTGTGCTGATGCAAGCCAACATCAAGTTCAACGGCGCGCTGATCCTGCAGGTGTTCGGCGACGGTCCGGTGAAGCTCGCGGTGGCCGAGGTGCAGCCCGATCTGGCGTTTCGTGTCACGGCCAAGGTGGTGGGCGAGGTGCCCGACGCCGCGCGGCTGGAAGCCATGTTGAACGTGCACGGCCAAGGCCGCTGCGCGATCACGCTCGCCCCTGCAGACACGCGCGACGGCCAGCAGCCTTACCAAGGTGTCGTTGCATTGCATGGCGACCGGCGCGAGCCCCTGCAGGCGCTGAGCGAGGTGCTGGAGCACTACATGCTGCAGTCGGAGCAACTCGACACCCGGCTGATCCTGGCGGCGAACGACGAGGTCGCAGCGGGCCTGCTGATCCAGCGGCTGCCGGTCGAAGGTGCCGGCAACCTGGCCGGCGCGGCGCGCAACGAAGACGACATCGGCCTGAACGATGCCTACAACCGCATTGCGATGCTGGCCGCCACGCTCACGTCCGAGGAGCTGCTGACACTCGACGCCGACACCGTGTTGCGGCGCCTGTTCTGGGAAGAGCCGCTGCGCCGCTTCGAACTGCTGAAAGGCGACAGCGGGCCGCGTTTCGAATGTTCTTGTTCGCGCCAGCGTGTGGGCGGCATGCTCAAGGGCCTGGGCCGCGACGAGATTGACGGCATCGTGCTCGAACAGGGGCGGGTCGAGATCGGTTGCGACTTCTGCGGCAGGAAGTACCACTTCGACCCGGTCGACGTGGGCGAACTGTTCACGCCGGTGCAAGACCAGCCGCCAGGCTCGGCGGCGATCAACTGAGCCGCTGCGCCAACGCTACTTGAGCTTGAAGCCGCAGACGCCGCAGAACAGGTCGTCGGCACCGACCGGCGCCGTGCACTTCGGGCACGGCAGGGTGGCCGGCTGGGCGGGTGGCGCGCTCACGCCGGGCGCCGCGCTGTAGACCGGCGGGGCGCTCGCAGCGGCGGCGCCGGCCTGCGCGGCGGCCGCCGATTGCCGCGCCTGTTCGCGCGCCCGTTCGGCCGCGTCTTTCGCTTTCTGGCTCAGCTCGGCGGCACGCCGTTTTGCATCGTCGAAGCCGGCCTGCATGGCCGCTTCGGTCGCGCCCACGTCCAGGCCTTCGGTGACGCGCAGGTACACGAGGTTCAGGCCGAGCAGATAAACGAGCGACACCAGCGAGGCCGCAAGTGCCCACAGCAGCCCGCCGCCGATGCCGGCCGCGACGACATAACCGACACCTCCAGTGCCGCGCCCACCGCCACCGCCGAAGTCGCCACCCTGATCGACACCGAAGCCGCGCAACATGCCGAACACCGAGCCGAGGCCGTCACCGCCGAGGATGCCGCCCATCATGCCGGCCGACGGGATCAGGCCCGTGACCAGCACCCCGAAGACGATGAAGCCGACCCCCATCGCGAGAAAGCCGACCACGGTCAGCAAGAGCATGGACTCGACCAGCCGACTGCGCACGATGGCCAGCGCCTTGGCGATGGCGTGCATGATCGTCGAGCCTTCCCAGATGGCGGGCAGCGCGAGAAACAGGCACTGGAACAGGCCGCACAAGGTCAGGCCGAGCACCACGACCGAGAGCGGGAACACCAGCACGAACAGGATCGGTCCGAGAAACGGAATCTTGCAGACCAGGTACACCAGCGCGACCGCGATGAACACCACCAGCGAGACCAGCAGCAACGCGAGGCCGAGCGCGATGAACTTCGGGATGCAGAACAGGCCGCCCATCACCGCGTCGGGCAGGCTGCGGGCGGGCACGCCCTTGGCCTGGTCCATCAACAACAGGCCAGCGGCATTCACGCCGGTGGCGCTCGCGACGAACATCGCCAGGCCGCCCAGGAACGCCAGGAAAAACCCCATGCGCGTGGCCAAAAACGAAAACAGCCCGGCGATCAGGATGCCGGCGAACAGGCAACCCAGCATGGCCAGCAGCGCGCGCCGGTTTCGCAGGCCGCTGATGGCCTGGAACATGCTCGAAAAAGCATCGGTCGAAAGGCCGCCGATGGGGCCGGCGGTGTCTGCTGAATGCGTGTTCATGGGTTCCTCCTGTCGAATGTTCTGCGCGGGCCCGGTCTTTGTGCCGGGCCTCGTTCGCGGTGGGCCGAGCTGGTTCTACTGGCGCCTCCGCTCCTCTGCCGCGTTGACGGCCTTGCAGGCCGGCTCTTCGGCGTGTTCAGCGCGGCCGCACTCGCGTGACTCGCACACCGAGCGCGAGATCGCGTTGCCACCGGCGCAGATCTCGCGCGCCGTGCGGGCCTGGGGCACCGGTGCGGGTGCCACCGGCGCTGCCGGCGTGGCGGCGCGCTGGGGCTGTGGTGCTGCTGCTGCGGGTGCAGATGCCGCGCGAGCGCGTGCCTCCTCGACACGCTGCCGGGCCGCGTCGCGCTGAGCCTGTGCGGCGGCTTCGCGTTGTTCGCGCTGCAGCTTGATCCTGGAGTCGCGTGCGGCCTTTTCGTCGGCAAGACGCTTCGTTTCTTCGGCATCGACGGGTGGCGGCAGCACTGGGGTTGCGGGAGCGCTGGCCGCTGTCGGTGGTTCGATCGGCACCGGCACGGCGGGCTGTGCCAGAACCACCGGCTCGGGCGGAGGCGGGGCTGCGATGGGAGGCGGTGCTGGCGGCGGCGGTGGCGGAGCGACCTGTGCGGCCGCTGGCGCGGCGCTGGGCCGTGAGCTCATCCACCAGGCGCCGCCCGCGAGCATGGCCACGGCGAGTGCCCCCACAGCGATCAGCAGCGAGGTGCGTCGGGGTGGCGCGGCCGGCAGGGTTTCGGCCAGAGGGCCGGGAACCGTGGTGTCGTTCGAGTCTTGAGGCGGTGGCGGCGGCGGCCGAGGTGCTGCCGGCGGTGGAGGCGCTGGTGGTGGAGGTTGTGGCGGTGCTGGTGGCGGAGCCATCGGTGGAGAAGGAGGCACGGCCACCGCGGCCGGCTTCGGCTTCGGCCGAATGATGGTCTGCTCCGACAGATCGTTGCCACACTTGGCGCAGAAGCTTGCGCTGATGCGGTTGTTGTGCCCGCAGGCCGAGCAGTCGATGCCGGGACTTTCCTCCGCGACCGGGGCCGCGAACGGGCTGCCGCAGCCACGGCAGAACACGGCCGCGTCGTCGTTTTGGGTCCCGCACTTCGAACAGCCCTTGGGCATCGGTTGGGTCTCCTGAGTGATGAGGCTCGCGCAGCGCGACGGAACAAAACACGATAACCCCGTTTGCCGTGGACCGCAAACCCGACCACGCGCTTTCAACCCGCTTCACGTGCGCGACACCCATGGCGGCGCTGTGCGCGGTACAGTCCAGCCTGCAACACGTTGTGCGCCGTACTCAAAACATAACAAGCACAGGGAGCGTCATTGCGCAGTACCGAGGTATTTCATGAAAGTCAGAGACGTCGTTATCTTTACCGGCAAGCGCTTCGAGGTGCCGCAGTGCATTCAGCGCATCGACCACAAGGCCACCCATGGCTGGCAGTTGCGTTACGGCGGAACCAAGCTGTTCTCCGACCACACATCGGATGGCAAGGGCGCAGGCCCGGCGCTCGTCGAGGCCACCAAGGAGTTGCTCGCCCGCATCGCCAAGTTGCCTGCGCCCTCGAAGCTGCAGCGCGAACCGAACGAGAACAAGACCACCGATCTGCCGGTCGGCATTTCAGGCCCGATCGTGCGTTTGCGCAGCGGCGCGAAGGTGCACGACTGCAGCCTGTCGGTGTCGATTCCGCGTTTCGGCCAGCCGCCCAAACGCAGCAGTGTCTACATCGGCACCGAAAACACTTACACGGTCGAGAAGTACCAGGCCGCACTGGCCAAGGCGATCCTGATGCGCGACAAGGCCGAAGCCGCCTACCAGCGTGCGGCCACCAAGGCCAAGCGGGCCGACGGTGAATGGCTGCTGGCGCGGCGCGCCAAGCGCTCGGCGGCGAAGAAGTAGGCTTCTTCCCCGAGGCTCAGGCCTCGGGCAACAAGGCGTGGCGCTCGCAGGCCGTGTCGCCGCAGCGCTCGCAGTGCCATTGCCAGCGCTTTGTCGAGTCGGCTTCGGGTGGCGGCGTCAGTGCACGTTGCACGCACGCCAGCGCGGCTTCGAGCCGCGCCACGCCGCTGCCCGAAACCACCGAATAGGCAAGGTTCGCGCGCGTGAGTGCGCTGCGCACGGCCGCGTCCACCGGCTCGCGCACGTGCGGGCCGTCGCGCTGCAGGCCGTCGGCCTGCCAGGGCAGGTCGAGCGCGGTCAGCAGCGTCAGGTCGTACCGCGCGTGTTCGGCAAGGGCGCTGGCGTAGAGGCCTGTATCGCCGAACACGTGTTCGCTGTAGACCGCGATCATCACGGCGGTGGTGTCGGCGATGACGATGTCGTGGTCTTGCGCCGCAGCCTCGATGCGGCGCGTCTGCTCTGCCGCGATGCCTGATTGCTCTTCTCGGCGCGGCGTTCGGCTGTGCGTGTCGCAGAACTCGCGCAGGTATTCGGCCACGACGGCGACGCGCCTGGCGGGTTCGCCCGGCCGTTCGGCGAGTGCCGTGGCGAGGGCGCTCGCGAGCACCGTCTTGCCGGTGCTCTCGGCCCCGAGCAGTGCGATCACGAAGGCCTTGGCCATGGCTTCAGGCTGCTTGTTGCAAACGTCGCCAGGCGCGCCAGCCGAACACCGACATCACAATGAAGATGGCGTACAGAATGACCGTTAGCCACAAACCCTTGTAGGCGAAGAGCGCCACGCTGATGACGTTGACGACGATCCAGGCCAGCCAGTTCTCGACGTACTTTCGGCCGAGCAGCCACTGGCCGATCACGCTGGCGGCGGTGGGGAAGGCGTCCCACCAGGGCACGTCGGTGTCGGTACATGTTTTCAGGAAGAGGCCGGTGGCGGGCCACGCGACGGCCAGCGCGGCGAGCAACTGCCAGCGCTGGCGCGGGCCGAGTTCGCGCACACGCAAGGCGCTGCCGTCGTCGGCCGTGCCACGCAACCACTGCCACCAGCCCCAGAACGCGATCACCACGAAGAAGAGCTGCAGGCTCGCATCACCGTACAGCTTGCTGTTCCAGAACAGCAGGAAGTAGAGAGCCGAGCTGACGATGGCCAGCGGCCACCCGAGCGGGTTGACACGCATGTTGAACACGACCATCGCGATCGCCAGCACGAAGGCCACGAGTTCGAGCCAGGTGAAAGGCGCCGCCCACAAGCTGAACGCGGGAGCGAAGAGGGGCTGCAGCCACTGCAGCAAGGCGGTCACGACACGGCTCCAGGAGACGGACTAACGCTTCGGCGTCGAGACCTGCACGTAGATCTCGTCGGGCCGGATCATGCCGAGCTCGAAGCGCGCTTTTTCCTCGACCATCTCCAGGCCTTCTTTCAGGTCGCGCACTTCGGCGTCCATCTGTGCGTTGCGCGCACGGGCCGCGTTGTTCGCGGCCTTCTGCAGCTGCAGCTTCGCGCTCAAATCCATGGTGCGCGGCACACCGCCCTTGCCGAACCAGAGTTCGGCGTGCACCAGCACCAGCAGCGCGGCGAGTGCGAGGGTGATGTAGCGCATGAAGGGTCGTGTGCGAAGAGCGGGCCGGCTGCCTGATCAGCGCAGGTTGTAGAACGCCGCGCGGCCGGGGTAGGTGGCCACGTCGCCGAGGTCTTCTTCGATGCGCAGCAGCTGGTTGTACTTGGCGATGCGGTCGCTGCGGCTCATCGAGCCGGTCTTGATCTGGCCGGCGTTGGTGCCCACCGCGATGTCGGCGATGGTCGAGTCTTCGGTCTCGCCCGAGCGGTGGCTGATCACGGCGGTCCAGCCGGCGCGCTTGGCCATCTCGATCGCGGCGAAGGTTTCGGTCAGCGTGCCGATCTGGTTGATCTTGATCAGGATCGA
>JANYFX010000739.1 GCA_025359585.1 Rhizobacter sp.
GCCACGGCCATGTGCTTAAGCTGATCAACAACATGCTCGCGATGACCACCGCCGCAGCAATCGCCGAAGCGATGGCCACGGCCGCGAAGGCCGGCCTCTCGCTGCAGAAGGTGTTCGACGTGATCTCGGCCGGCGGTGTGAACTCCGGCATCTTCCAGATGATGGTCGGCGGCATGCTGAAAGGTGATCTGGCCGGCTTGAAGTTCTCGATCGGCAACGCGCAGAAAGACCTGCGCTATTTCACCCACCTGACCGAGATGCTGCCGACCACGAGCTTCATCGCCGAAGCCGCGCACCAGAGCTTCGTGCAGGCCGCGAACCTCGGCCACGGCGATGCGTTCATCGCTTCGCTGCTGAAGGTGCAGGAGCAGATCAACAACGTGCAGATCGTGCCGCGCTGACCCCCGCCATCCCTCGCGAGCGGATCGAACCCGCCGCGATCAACCACCCCCCAAGGAGACAGGCCATGGACAACAAGACAACGACCCCGATCGCCGTGCCGACCGAGCCCACACGCCGCAGCCTGCTGAAGGCCTCGGCGCTCTCGGTCGCCGGTGTCAGTACGTTCTTCGGCCCCTGGGCACACAACCGCGTCTGGTCGCAGGCGGCGAGCCCGAAGCCGCTCGTGATCGGCCTGACGATGGACGCTTCGGGCCAGTACGCTGCCAGCGGTGGTGAAGAGCGGCTCGGCGCGATGATGGCGATCAAGGAGTTCAACGACAAGGGCGGTCTGATGGGCCGGCGCATCGAAGCCGTGCACATGGACACCGAAACCACGCCGGCCACCGGCTCGCGCGTGGCAGAGCGAATGATCACGCGCAACGAGGTGGCGTTCCTGATCGGCGGCCTGCACTCCGGCGTGGCCAACGCGATCTCGCAGGTGGCGCAGAAGTACGGCTGCATCTACATGAACACCAACTCCAGCTCGCCCACCGAAGCCGGCAAGGACTGCCACCGTGTCAAATTCGTGTGGGACGGCAACGGCACGAACTTCGCGCACGCGATCGTCAAGAACGCGATCAAGGCCAAAGGCAAGAACTGGGTGCTGCTGACCAACGACTACGTGTGGGGCCTGAACACCTCGAAGACCACGCGCGCGATCGTCGAAGCCAACGGCGGCAAGATCATCGACGAATTGCTGGTGCCGCAGAACACGCGCGATTTTTCTTCCTACCTGCTCAAGCTGCAGCAGCTCAAGCCCGACGTGGTGGCGACCGCGATCGGTGGCGACGACATCAAGGCGCTGCGCCAGCAGGTGGTGCAGTTGAAGCTCGACAAGTCGACCGCGTGGGTCAACAACCAGCAGGACTGGCCCGACGTGTACGGCCTCGGGCCGGAAGCGATCTTCGGCGTGTTCGGCACCACCTGGTACTACCGCCTCGACCTGCCGGGCGTGAAGGAGTTCGTGGCCGCCTACCAGAAGCAGTTTCCTGGCATGGCGATCCGCGTGCCGGGCAACGTTTATCACAACAGCTACATGTCGACGCGCGAGCTGCTGCGCTGTGCCGAAGAAGCCGGCACGACCAACAACCTGGCCATCATCAAGAAGCTCGAAGGCCGCAAGATGAGCGCGCGCGACCGCCTGCAGCAGCACGACGCGTGGATCGACCCGGCCACGCACCAGTGCCAGCAGAGCATCTACATGGCCAGCTACAACGACACACCGGCCGAACGCGACGACATCTTCCGCATCCTCGCCGCCGCCGACCCGAAGGACGTGCTTGACAAGGACGCCGCGGGCGCCTGCAAGCTCGAGACCTACGAGGCGACGCCGAGCTACCAGCAGTGAACCCGCCGCTCGATGCGCTGGCGCCGAGGCGCCGGCGCCTGCTTCGCCAGGGCGCCGCGGCGGCGCTCGGCTGCGGCTTCGGGCCGTGGTTGCAGCACCGCGCCTGGGCCCAGGCGAGTGTCAAACGCCCGCTGCTGATCGGCCTCGCCACCGACGACACCGGCCAGTACGGGGTCAGCGGCCAGGACGAGCAGCGTGGCATCCTGATGGCGGTGGCTGAAGCCAATGAGCGCGGTGGTGTGCTCGGTCGGCGCATCGAGACCGTGCACGAGGACACGGGTGGCAACGCCGAGCAGGCCACGAAGGTCGCCGAGCGGATGATCGCGAAGCACGAAGTCGCGTTCATGGTCGGGGGTGTGCACTCGGGCGTGGCGAACGCGATCTCGAAGGTGGCGCAGAAAACCGGCTGCATCTACTTCAACAGCAACTCGAGCTCGCCCACCGAAGCCGGCAAGGACTGCCACCGTGTCAAGTTCGTCTGGGACGGCAACGGCACCAACTTCTCGACCACGGTCGTGAAGGGCGCGATGCTCGGTTACGGCAGCGACTGGGTGCTGGTGACGAGCGACTATTCGTGGGGCCGCAGCACCGCCAAAGGCATTCGCGAGCTGGTCGAGCGCAATGGCGGGCGCATCAAGGAAGAGCTGGTCGTGGCGCAGAACACGCGTGATTTCGAGGCCACGCTGAAGGCGATCCAGCGCCTGAAGCCGAACGTGGTGGCCACGGCAGTCGGCGGCGATGACATGAAGGCGCTGCGCGCCCAGGTGCAGCTCGCCAGCATGGACCGCGGTTTTGGCTGGATCAACAACCAGCAAGACTGGCCCGACGTGTACGGCCTGGGCCGCGAGGCCATGTTCGGCATCTTCGGCACCAACTGGTACTGGGGCCTGCCGCTGGCCGGCGTGCCCGAGTTCGTGGCGCGCTACCAGCGTGCCAACCCCGGCTACCGCATCAAGGTGCCGGGCAACGTGTTCTACAACGGCTACATGGCCACGCGCGAGCTGCTGCTGGCGG
>JANYFX010000760.1 GCA_025359585.1 Rhizobacter sp.
GTCCATGTAACTCTTGGCCTCGCGGATGATGTGGCGCGCCACGAACTCCGGTGTGTCCTCGAACATGTGGATGAAGCCGTGCAGCTCGCGCAGGATGTCGTTCGGCAGGTGCTGCGAGGTGCGCGTTTCACCGTACAGATAGATCGGCACCTCGGAATTCTTGAAGCGCACCTCTTCGATGAACTTGCGCAGGTTCAGCACCGCCGGATCGAGCTCGGGGCCGGGAGTGAACTCTTCGTCGTCGATCGACAGGATGAACGCGCTGGCGCGGCTTTGCTGCTGCGCGAACTGGCTCAGGTCGCCATACGTCGTCGCGCCCAGCACCTCGAAGCCCTCTTTTTCGATCGCCCCGGCCAGCGCACGAATGCCCAGACCCGAGGTGTTTTCGGAGCGAAAGTCTTCGTCGATGATGACGATCGGGAAGTTGAAGCGCAGCATGGGCAGACCTGACTCGGCGCGACGGCGCCATCGAGAAAGCGCGAAGTGTAGGGCCACTGCATGACAGCGGCCCGACGCCGGCCGACACGCGGCCTACACTCGCGCTCGGGATCGCCTCAAGGAGTTCGGATGGACTTTTCTGCATCGTCGTATTGGTGGGTCGCGGCCGGCGTGGCGGTGGCCGTGGAGTTGGCGACCGGCACCTTCTACCTGCTGATGATCGCGCTCGGCCTGGCCGGCGCGGCGGTTGTGGCCATGCTCGGGTTCGGCAGCACCGCGCAGATCGTTGGCGCCGCATTGATCGGTGGCGGCGCCACGGCCGTCTGGCACCGCCGCCGCTTCAACCAGCCGCACTCTGCGCCGGCACGCGAGAACCGCGACGTGAACCTCGACATCGGCGAGCGTGTGAACGTGCGCGCCTGGAACACCGAAGGCACGACGCAAGTCCAATACCGCGGCTCGACCTGGACGGCGCGCCTCGCCCCGGGCGCCGCTCCTGCGTCGGGCGAACACCTGGTGAGCGCCGTCGAAGGCAACTGGCTCGTGTTGACACCGCGCGCACCACACTGATTTCACCCTGAAAGCGCTCCATGGAAATCGCACTCGTCATCGCCATCATCGCGGCCATCTTCATCATCCGCACGATCAAGATCGTGCCGCAGCAGAACGCCTGGGTCGTCGAAAAACTCGGCAAGTACGACCGTACGCTCACGCCGGGGCTGAAGTTCGTCGTGCCTTTCATCGAACGTGTGGCCTACAAACATTCGCTGAAAGAAGTGCCGCTTGACGTGCCCAGCCAGGTCTGCATCACCAAGGACAACACCCAGCTTCAGGTCGACGGCATCATCTACTTCCAGGTGACCGACCCGATGCGTGCGAGCTACGGCTCTTCCAACTACATCTCGGCCATCACCCAGCTCGCGCAGACGCTGCTGCGTTCGGTGATCGGCAAGATGGAACTCGACAAGACTTTCGAGGAGCGCGACCACATCAACCTGGCGGTCGTGGCCTCGCTCGACGAAGCGGCTGCGAACTGGGGCGTGAAGGTGCTGCGCTACGAGATCAAGGACCTGACGCCGCCAGCCGCCATCCTGCATTCGATGCAGGTACAGATCACCGCCGAGCGCGAGAAGCGTGCGCTGATCGCGGCCAGCGAAGGCCGCAAGCAGGAGCAGATCAACATCGCGACCGGCGAGCGCGAGGCCTACATCGCCAGATCGGAAGGCCAGCGTCAGGCCGAGATCAACAAGGCCCAGGGCGAAGCCGCTGCGATCATCGCTGTGGCCGACGCCACAGCCGACGCGATTCGCAAGATCGCCGAAGCGATCCGCTCGCCCGGCGGTGAGCAGGCCGTGCAATTGAAGGTGGCCGAAAAAGCCGTCGAGGCGTACGCGCAGCTCGCGCAGAAGAACAACACGATGATCGTGCCGGGCAACATGAGCGAGGTGTCGGCGCTGATCGGCACCGCGATGACGCTGATGAAAGCGAAGACCCCCAACGCGAGCTGAGCGAAACCATGGCCTTCAACGTTCTGGGCACCACGCTCGTGCCCTGCTCCTACGACCCGCTGACCGGTTTTTACCGCGACGGCTGCTGCAACACCGCCGACGACGACACCGGCAGCCACGTCGTCTGCGTCAAGGTCACCGCCGAGTTTCTGGCCTATTCCGCGAGCCGCGGCAACGACCTGAGTACGCCCCGCCCCGAATACCGCTTTCGCGGCCTGAAGCCGGGCGACCGCTGGTGCCTGTGCGCGCTGCGCTGGCGCGAAGCCCTGGTGGCCGGCATGGCGCCGCTGGTGGTGCTGGAGGGCACGCACGAGCGCGCGCTCGACTTCGTTTCACTTCAAGCGCTGCAAGCCCGCGCGCTCGACGCCGTAGGCTAAACTCGCGTCCTTCGGAGAGGTGGATGAGCGGTTTAAGTCGCACGCCTGGAAAGCGTGTGGGGGCTAATAACCCCCCTCGGGTTCGAATCCCGATCTCTCCGCCAGCAGATCCATAAACACGGGCCCTCGCGGCCCGTTTTCTTTTTGAATCGGCGGCGGACCAGCGAGTCCGACACGCGTTGCCCTCAAGCAAACCGCCGCATGCACTGCTACCGTACACGCCTGCGCACGGAGACCACTGCATGAACGAATCGCCCACCTACACCCCCCCCGCCATCTGGACCTGGAACAAGGACAACGGCGGCCGCTTCGCCAACATCAACCGGCCGATCGCCGGCCCGACCCACGACAAGGACCTGCCGGTCGGCCGCCACCCGCTGCAGTTGTATTCGCTGGGCACGCCGAACGGCGTCAAGGTCACGGTGATGCTCGAAGAACTGCTGGCCCTCGGCCACGCAGGTGCGGAGTACGACGCGTGGCTCGTCAGGATCAACGAGGGCGACCAGTTCGGCAGCGGCTTCGTCGCGGTCAACCCGAACTCGAAGATCCCCGCACTGTGGGACCGCAGCGCGCCGACGCCGATCCGCCTGTTCGAATCGGGCGCGATCATGCTGCATCTGGCCGAGAAGTTCGGCGCCTTTCTGCCGACCGAGGCGG
>JANYFX010000764.1 GCA_025359585.1 Rhizobacter sp.
TACTCGCGCTACCGCGTCGCGATGCTGAAGGCCGGCGTCGACCTGTACGAAGTGAGCCCCACGCGCACGCAGGCCACCAAACGCCTGGGCATGTTCGGCAAGTCGCTCGGGCGGCTGCACGCGAAGACGGCGGTGATCGACCGCAAGACCATCTTCATCGGCTCGATGAACCTCGACCCGCGCTCGGCCAGCGCCAACACCGAATTCGGCATGCTGATCGACAGCCCGGCCGCAGCGAAAGAACTGCTGCGCGTGATCAACATCAGCCGGTTCGAAAGCTCCTACCACGTGCGGCTCGACCCCAAGGGCTCGGGCCTGCAGTGGCTCACGAACGACGGCGACAAGGAAGTGATTCTCGGTGCCGAACCCGAATCGAGCTGGTGGCTGCGGGTGCACAACTTCCTCTTCGGCCTGTTCGTGCCCGAGCAACTTCTGTAGGCAGAGAGAAGCCCTCATGCACATCGTTTTCCGCGGCGTCGCCCTGATGCTCGTGCTGACTGCCCCCGGACTGGCGCGCGCCGTTCAAAGCTGTGAGCTCAACGGCCAACCGGTGAACACCGGCAACGGCAACACGACGGCGGGCAAGACCGGCCTGATCCGCTGCCGCGACGCCGAAGGCGGGCCGTTGGTGCGTGAAGAAGAGCTGCAGAACGGCAAGTTCATGGGCGTGGTGCGGCGCTTTCGCGAAGGGGTGCTCGAACGCGAGCACAGCGTCAACGAAAAAGGCAACCGCGAAGGCCGCGCCCGCGAATTCGCGGCCACGCCCGGCGCAACGAACCAGGTCCTGCGCGACGAGACCCTGCGCAACGGCACGACCGTCGGACTGGCCCGCACCTGGCTGGCGAGCGGCACGCTCAAGCGCGTGAGCTTTCACGGCGACGACGGCCGCGAGCAGGCGGTCGCCGAGTTCACGCCACAAGCCAAACTCGCCGACCTGCGCTGCGGCCCGCAGCCATTGCTCGCGCCCGATGCCGACGATGCGACCTGGTGCGGCCACCGCGGCAAGGGCGCGGCCACGGTCGAACTGTTCTCGTCCGACCGCACGGTTCGAGGGCGCCTCACGCACGAACGCGGCGAGCGCCGCAAGATCGAGACACTTTGGGAAAGCGGCAAGCTGCGCGAAGAAACCGTGATCGGCCTTGCGGGCGGCAGCGAACGCCGTTATTCCGCCGAAGGCGTGAAGCGCCGCGAGCTCGTCTGGGTCACGCAGGTGGCCGACGGCCGCAGCACCCGCATCACCACGCTCGAACAGGAATTCCACGAGAGCGGCACGCTGGTGCACGAACGACGCTGGCTGCCCGCCGAGCGCGGTGGCGAGCTGCAGCTGGAGCAGCACTGGTACCTGAACGGCCAGTTGCGCGACAAGCTCGAATACATCAAGCACGAAGGCCAGAGCGCGCGCCGCGAAACCCACTACTTCGACAACGGCCGCGCTTCATCCGAAGGCCTGTGGTTCGTCAAAGGCCGCTACGACAACCAGGCCACCGGCACGCACAAGGGCTTCGACGACCAGGGCCGTTTGCGCAGCGAGCGTTTTTACGATGCGCGCGGCCGTGTCAACCGCGAGCGCGAGCTGGATGAGGCCGGGCGTGTGCAGCGCGACGAAGAACTGTTCGAAGACGGCTCGCGCAAGGCCTTCACGCGCTGAAGCGTGCAGCGCCGCACCCGCGTTTCCCCGGGGTGCACTTAGGCGTTCGGCCCTAAGTTCGGCGCCGGTGCGCCGATATGATCCGCCCCGCCGCGTGCCACCCTGCGCCGGCGGGTTTCTGGAGACTGCATTTGTTCGACTACATCGTCATCGGCGGCGGCTCCGCCGGTTGTGTGCTCGCCGCGCGCCTGAGCGAAGACCCGAACGTGAGCGTGTGCCTGCTCGAAGCCGGCCCGGCCGACAAGAGCGTGCTGATCCACTGCCCTGCCGGCCTGGCGCTGCTGGCGCAAACCGGCCAGGCCAACTGGGCATTCGAGACCGTGCCGCAGCCCGGCCTGAACGGCCGCCGCGGTTACCAGCCGCGTGGCAAGGTGCTCGGCGGTTCGAGCTCGGTCAACGCGATGATCTACCTGCGCGGCCCGCGTGAAGACTACGACGGCTGGGCGGCCGAAGGCAACGCCGGCTGGGGCTTCGACGAATTGCTGCCGTACTTCAAGCGCGCCGAGCACAACGAGCGCGGCGCCGACGAATTCCACGGCACCGGCGGGCCGCTGAACGTGATGGACCTGCGCAGCCCGAACCGCTTCGGCCCGGTGTTCGTGGAAGCGGCGCGGCAGGCGGGCTACCCGGTCAACCGGGACTTCAACGGTGCCAGCCAGGAAGGCGTGGGCATGTACCAGGTCACGCACAGGAATGGCGAGCGCTTCAGTGCGGCGAAGGCTTATCTGACACCGAACCTCGGTCGTTCGAACCTGACGGTGATGACGGGCGCGCACACCACGCGCATCCTCTTCGAAGGCCGGCGTGCGGTCGGCGTCGAAGTGCGGGTCGGCGGTGAACTCAAGCAGCTGAAAGCGAAGCGCGAAGTGCTGCTGTGCGCAGGGGCTTTGCAGTCACCGCAGTTGCTGATGCTGTCGGGCATCGGCCCGGGCGCGCAGTTGCAGAAACACGGCATCGCGACCGTGCACGACCTGCCCGGCGTGGGCGCTAACCTGCACGACCACATCGACGTGGTGCAGGTGGTCGACACACCGCAGGTGAAAGACCTGTTCGGGTTGTCGCTCACCGGCGCGGTCAACGCGATCAAGGGCATATTCGAATGGCGGCGCGCACGCAGCGGGATGCTGACAACCAACTTCGCCGAAGCGGGTGGGTTCATCAAGAGTTCGCCCGGCGAAACGCTGCCCGACCTGCAACTGCATTTCGTGATCGGCAAGCTGATCGACCACGGCCGCAAGACGGTGTTCGGCCATGGCTACTCGTGCCACGAGTGCCTGCTGCGGCCGAAGAGCCGGGGCAGCGTGCAGTTGGCCAGCAGCGACCCGATGGCCGCCCCGCTGATCGACCCGAACTTCTTCGGCGAGCGTGGCGACATGGACCGTTTGCTGAAGGGCTTCAAGCTGATGCGCGGGTTGTTGCAGCAACCAGCGCTTGCGGGCTACCGCGGCCGCGAGTTGCCGGCCTCTGCCGTGGCGCAGACCGACGCGCAGATCGAGAACTTCATTCGTGACCACGCCGACACGATCTACCACCCGGTGGGGACATGCCGGATGGGCTCGGGGGCGATGGATGTCGTCGACGCGCAGCTGCGGGTGCATGGAGTGCAGGGGCTGCGCGTGGTCGATGCGTCGATCATGCCGAGCATCGTCGGCGGCAACACGAATGCGCCGGTGATCGCGATTGCAGAGAAGGCTGCGGACATGGTTCGTTCAGCGGCCTGACACCTCTTCGCGTCCTGTCACCTTCCGGCGCGGCAAAGGCGCGTTCGGGCAGGCTTCCGCGCTGCGCGCGAGGCCACGAGCCCTGCGCTTCTCGGCACTCCAGAGGCGCGCTCCAGCCTGCCCGCACGCGCCTTTGCTGGCACGTCTTTGCGCGTCCACGGAAAAGCCACGGTGGTGAGCGCGCGGCGGGCGGTAGCCGGCGGGGGGCGATGTCTGTGGTGACGAGGAGCGCAGGGCCGAGGTCGGCGCGCGCAACGCGCTTCGTCATCTAACTTGCCGCAGCCTGTTTGAGT
>JANYFX010000549.1 GCA_025359585.1 Rhizobacter sp.
CTCGCGATGCTGGTCGCGAAGCTGCTGTAAGCCACCCCAAGCGCGACATCACCGGCGCCGCTACGATCCACGATCCGACTTCATCACCAGGAACCCTTTCGATGAGCACCACGACGAGCGAAGCAGCCCGCTTCGGCAGCGGCCAGGCGGTCAAACGTGTCGAAGACGCGAGCCTGCTCGCCGGCCTGGGGCAGTTCACCGACAACGTGCCCGTGGCCGGCACCAACAGCCACATCGCCTTCCTGCGTTCGCCCTACGCGCATGCACGCCTGAAGTCGATCGACATCTCGGCCGCGCTCGCCATGCCCGGCGTGCTCGCGGTCTACACCGGCGAGCAACTCGCGCTGAACGGCGTCAAGCCGATGGCCAAGCCGGCCGGCTTCAAACGTGCCGACGGCACCCCCGCCACCAGCGCGCCGCGCCGCGCGCTGGCGCACCAGACAGTGCGCTTCGTCGGCGAAGCGGTGGCCGCAGTCGTGGCGCAAACCCGCGAAGCGGCCCGTGATGCGGCTGAGGCGGTGATGGTCGACTACGACGAACTGCCCGCTGTTGTCGATGCGGTGCGCGCCACTGCGCCGGGTGCTCCCGTGCTTTGCGACGACGCCCCCGACAACATCGCCGCCGAAATGCGCCACGGCGACGCCAAGGCCACGGCGCTCGCCTTCGAGCAGGCCGCGCACACCGTCTCGCTCGACCTGTGCAACCAGCGCCTGGCGCCCAGCCCGATGGAGCCGCGCAGCATCGTCGCCGCCTTCGACACGGGCACGCAGCGTCTGACCGTGCGCATCAGCAGCCAGATGCCGACCGGCGTGCGCACGGGCCTGTGCGACACGATCCCCGGACTCACCGCCGACAACGTGCGCGTCGTCGTCGGCGACGTGGGCGGTGGTTTCGGCATGAAGACCGGCATCCATCCCGAAGACATCGTCGTCGCCTACGCGGCCCGCGAGCTGCAGATCACGGTGCGCTGGCAGGCCGACCGTGTCGAAGATTTTCTCTCCGCGGTGCACGGCCGCGACGTGGTCAGCCGCGCCGAACTCGCGCTCGATGCCAGCGGCAAGGTGCTCGCGCTGCGTGTGCGCTCGCTCGCCAACGTGGGGGCGTACGCGACAGGCACCGGTGTCGCGATCCAGGTGTTGATCGGGCCGTGGGTCACGACCAGCATCTACGACATCCAGACCGTCGACCTGCATTACCTGGCGGTGATGACCAACACCGCCACCACCGGCGCCTACCGCGGTGCCGGCCGCCCCGAAGCGATCTACATCACCGAGCGCCTGTTCGATGCGGCGGCGCGCAAGATGAAGATGGACCCGGCCGAGCTGCGCCGCATCAACATGGTCCGCCCCGAACAAATGCCGTACAAGAACCCGATGGCGCAGGTCTACGACAGTGGCCGCTTCGAGCAGGTGCTCGACCAGGGTTTGGCACTGGCCGACTGGCACGGCTTCGATGCGCGCCGTGCCACGACCGAAGCGAAAGGCAAGATGCGCGGCCGTGGCATCGCGACCTTCCTCGAATGGACTGGCGGCAACGCGCTCGAAGAGCGCGCCAGCGTCAACATCACGGCCGACGGTTTCATCGAGATCGGCTCGGCCACGCAGGCCATGGGGCAGGGCATTGCCACCAGCTACATCCAGCTCGTGGTCGACACCTTCGGCGTGTCGCCGCAGCAGGTGCGCATTCTGCAAGGCGACACCGACCGCGCCAACGGTTTCGGCAGCGCCGGTTCGCGCTCGCTGTTCACCGGTGGCTCGGCGGTGCGTGTTGCTTCCGAGAAAACGATCGATCACAGCAAGCAGCTCGCGAGTGAAGCGCTCGAGGTGGCGCCGGTCGATGTGGAATACAGCGCCGGCCGTTTCACGGTGGTCGGCACCGATGTCGGCATCGGCCTGTTCGAGCTCGCCGGCAAACAGTCCGAGCAGCGCATCTTCATCGACGCCACGGCCGTGGTCGGCGGCCCGACCTGGCCGAACGGCTGCCATGTGTGCGAGGTCGAGATCGACCCCGACACCGGCCACGTCGAGGTGGTGAGCTACGCGTCTGTGAACGACATCGGGCGTGTCGTGAGCCCGACCATCGCTTCCGGCCAGATCGAAGGCGGCGTGGTGCAGGGCCTGGGGCAAGCGCTGTGCGAACGTGTGGTCTACGACAGCGAGAGCGGCCAGATGCTGACCGCCAGTTTCCAGGACTACGCGATGCCACGCGCCGACCTGTGCAGCCGGTTTTTCGAAACCCGTTTCGACACCACGATCCCGTGCCTGACCAACCAGCTCGGCGTCAAGGGCGTGGGTGAACTCGGCACCATCGGCGCGACACCGGCGGTCGTCAACGCGGTGATCGACGCACTCGACCACGCCGGCGTCGGCCGCGCCGCCGAACGTTTGCAGATGCCGCTGACAGCGCCCAAGGTGTGGGCTGCGCTGGCGGGTGAGTTCGATGTGTCGCCGTTCGGCTGAACGACCCTGACGCGCCGGCCCGTCGTTCGCACAAGGAGCATGTTCATGTTCTCGACGATCGGCCGAAGAATGCTCTGCCTCTTGCTGTTTCTCGCTGCATGCATCTCGCCTGCAGCCTTTGCGCAAGAGATCAAAGTGACCCTGCTCGGCACCGGCACGCCCGCGCCGGTGATGAACCGGTTCGGCCCGAGTATTCTGGTGGAGGCTGGCGGGCAGAAGTTTCTCTTCGATGCGGGCCGTGGCGCCTTGCAACGCCTCACCCAGTTGAAGTTGAGCTGGGCTGACGTGAACGGCGTCTTCTTCACGCACCTGCATTCGGACCACGTGGTCGGCTTCCCGGATCTGTGGCTGACCGGCTGGCTGAGCGCACAGCGCGAAGCCCCTCTGCAGGTGTGGGGCCCGAAGGGCACGAAGAACATGGTGTCGCACCTCGAGCAGGCGTATGAATTCGACATCCGCATGCGCCTCGCCGACGAGCACGCGTCGGCGGCCGGCATTGTCATCCTGGCCAGCGACATTGTCGAAGGCTTTGTATACGAGAAGAACGGCGTGAAGGTCACGGTGTTCGATGTGGACCACGCGCCAGTCGAGCCGGCCTTCGGTTACCGCATCGACTTCGCGGGCCGCTCGGTCGTGCTGTCGGGAGACACCCGTTTCTCGGAAAATCTGATCCGCCACGCAGCAGGTGTCGACGTGCTCGTTCACGAAGTCATCGCGCCCGCCACGTACCGGCGTGCCGGCGTCGCCCCCGAGCTGGCGCAGACGATCATGGCGCATCACACCACACCCGAACAGGCCGGCGAGGTCTTTGAACGGACCAAGCCGAGGCTGGCTGTCTACTCTCACATCGGGCGGCCTTCGGCGACCGAAGCCGACCTGATCCCGGCAACACGAAAGACGTATGCAGGTCCGCTCGAAGTGGGCGAAGACCTGATGGTGATCGAAGTCGGCGACACGGTCACGGTGCGGCGCCCGACCGCTGCGGCGCGTTGAGCTTCGAGAGCCCGGCCCGCCGACTTCGCCTGATCTCAAACCCTGGAGACAAAAACCATGAAATTCGACATCCACGCCCGATCCCTCGTCGCTGCGGCCGCCGTGCTGTGCTGCGGCGCCGCGATGGCCGCATCGCAAGCACCGGTTGCCGCCGAAAACGGCATGGTCGTCAGTGCGCAGCATCTGGCCACGAAGGTCGGCGTCGACGTGCTGAAGGACGGCGGCAACGCGGTCGACGCCGCTGTCGCGGTGGGCTACGCACTCGCCGTTGTCTACCCGGCGGCAGGCAACCTCGGCGGTGGCGGGTTCATGACGATCCAGCTCGCCGATGGCCGCAAGACCTTTCTCGACTTCCGCGAAAGAGCGCCGCTCGCCGCCACCGCGAACATGTACCTCGACAAGGACGGCAACGTCGTCAAAGGCGCGAGTACCAACGGCCACCTGGCGGTCGGCGTGCCGGGCACCGTCTCGGGCATGGAGCTGGCGCTGGCCAAGTACGGCACGATGAAACGCGCGGCCTTGATCGCGCCGTCGATCAAGTACGCACAAGACGGCTTCGTGCTCGACCAGGGTGACGTGGACATGCTCGTCACCGCGACCGAAGATTTCAAGAAGGACGCGGCGACCGGCGCGATCTTCCTGAACAACGGCGCAGCGTTCGCGCCGGGCCAGAAGCTGGTGCAGAAGGACCTGGCCGCCACGCTCAAGCTCATCAGCGACAAGGGCGAGGAAGGCTTCTACAAAGGCCCGGTCGGCGCCGCCATCGTCGCGAGCAGCCAGGCCGGCAAAGGCATCATCACGCAACCCGACCTCGACCAGTACAAGACCCGCGAGATGGCACCGGTCGAGTGCAACTACCGCGGTTACGGCGTGGTCTCGGCACCGCCGCCGAGCTCGGGTGGCGTGGTGATCTGCGAGATCCTGAACATCCTCGAAGGTTATCCGCTGAAGGAGCTCGGCTTCCGTTCGGCGCAATCGGTGCACTACCAGATCGAAGCGATGCGCCACGCGTATGTGGACCGCAACAGCTACCTCGGCGACCCCGACTTCGTGAAGAACCCGCTCGACCGGCTGCTGTCGAAAGACTACGCAGCGAAGATCCGCGCGGTGATCGACCCGGCCAAGGCCGGTGTCTCCAAAGACATCAAGCCCGGCGTCGCGCCGCACGAAGGCAGCAACACCACGCACTACTCGATCGTCGACAAATGGGGCAACGCGGTCTCGGTGACCTACACGCTCAACGACTGGTTCGGTGCCAAGGTCACGGCCGCGAAAACCGGCGTGATCCTGAACAACGAGATGGACGACTTCACCGCCAAGATCGGCGTGCCGAACCTGTACGGGCTGGTGCAGGGCGAAGCGAATGCCATTGCTCCGGGCAAGCGCCCGCTGAGCTCGATGAGCCCGACCATCGTCACCAAGGACGGCAAGCCGGTGATGGTGGTCGGCACGCCGGGTGGCAGCCGCATCATCACGGCGGTGTTGCACACGATCATCAACGTGATCGACTACGGCATGAACGCGCAGGAAGCGGTCGACGCGCCCAAGTTCCACCAGCAGTGGCTGCCCGAGGCGACCAACGTCGACAACTTCGCGCTCAGCCCCGACACGCGCAAGATCCTCGAAGCCTGGGGCCAGAAGTTCGGCAACCCGCAGCCGGTGAACCACCTCGCGGTGATCCTCGTCGGCGCGCCTTCGCTCGGTGGCAAGCCGGTCGGAAAAAACCGCTACTACGGCGCGAACGATCCGCGCCGCAACTCGGGGCTCGCGCTGGGCTACTGAGCCTCAGGGTGTCATCACCGGCGCATCGGTCACCTTGCGCATGCCCGAGGCGCCGAGCGCCAGCAACACCAGCAGCACCAGCGCGCCACCGGCCGCCATGAACAGCGTGGGCAGGCTCACGCTGCGCAAGACCCAGCCGGTGGCCGCCGAAGAGATCGGCGCCAGGCCCATGTAGATGAACATGAACACGCTCATCGCGCGGCCGAGCAGAGCAGGCGCCACGCGGCGCTGTATCCAGGTGAACACTGTCACCTGCATGTAGCCGCCCAGCACGCCGATGCCGCCGAGCAGTGCCACGCCCTGCCACAGCGCCGTGATCCGGCCCAGCGGCATGAACAGCAGTCCGACCAGCGCATCGACCAGCAGGATCGTGAGGCCCAGGTTCACGGCCCGCAGACGCGGCCGTGCGCCCGAGACCACCATGCCGGCCAGCGTGCCCGCGCCGTAGGCCGCGAGCAGGCCGCCGAACGCGGCGGCACCGAGTTCAGGTCGCTGGTTCGCCAGCACCGGCAGCGCGATTTGCACCGGCCCGGTGACCAGCAACGCCACGGCCGACCAGTACATCAGGCAGCTGCGCAGCGCACGGTCGCGCCAGAAACTGCGCAAGCCGTCGGCCACTGCCGCCAGCACCGGCAGGTGTGCGCGTGCGGGTACAGGCGTGGTCTGCACCTTCGCCAGGGTGAACGCCGAGAGCGCGAAACTGAAAGCGTCCAGGCCGAAGGCCAAGCCAAGGCCCTGCGCATCGCGCAGGCTGCCGATACCGCCGGCTGCGCCGTCGCCGAACAGCGCGATCACCAGCCCCGCCAGCAGCGGCCCGACAAAGAAGCTCAGCTGGCGCAGGCCCATCATCAGGCCGTTCGCCGCCGGCAGCTGGGCCGGAGCCACCACTTGCGGCAGCATCGACGTGGCTGCGGGAATGCTGAACGCGGTCGACAAGCCGATGCCGAGCGCGAGCGCGTACACGAGCGGCAGCGTGAGCCGGTCGAACAGCACCAGCAGCGCAAGCCCGCCGAGCAGGGCGGTGTTGAGGTGCTTGCTGAGCATCAGCACCCGTTTCGGCGAGTGGCGGTCGACCACCGCGCCACCAACCAGGATGAACAGTGCGCGCGGAATGCCGAGCAGCGCCAGCACGGTGCCCAGCACCAGCGTGTCGCCGGTCAGGCGCAGCACCAGCCAGGGCAGCGCGACCAGGGTGAACTGGTCGCCCAGCAGCGATACCAGCGAGCCGCTCATCAGCCAGGCGACATTGCGGTCGCGCAGCAGGTTGTTGCGAGCTGTCGAGCCGGCAGGCGACGGTGTGGCGGAAGTGGCCGAAGAGGACATGAATGCGCTCCTTTGCGTGACGATGGGCCGCACTCTCGGGCCTTACGCAGCGTGAGGGTCAAGCCCCCTTGGACGTGCGCACCGCTTTCAGGTAAGCGAGCGTCTCGACCCCGAGCTTCATACCGGCGCGCAGCACCGGCTCGCCCGCCATCGCGCCGGCCAGCTTGCCCAGCAGCGCCGGATCGTCGCCGACGCTGCGGCTGACCAGCACATCGGCGCGGGCGCAGGCCGCCCGGGCCTCGGGGGCATCGGGCGGCGTGCGCTGCGCGATCAGCGATTGCAGCTCGGCGTCCACCGCGCGCCATTCGTTCAGCGGCACCCAGCGAAAGCGGCTCATGTCGTCGAGCGTGAAATGGGCGCGCCAGCGTGCCATGCGCAGCTCGGTGGCCTGCTCCACGTACTGCACCACGCTCAGGTCGGGGCCCACGTTCTTGCGGCGGGCCACCGGCTCGGCCTTGTACATCGTGCCCCAGCGCTCGATGAGGGAGAAGTCGCCGTCGAGCCAGTGGTGGATCAGGCCCATCCAGCGGTGCGCGAGCGGCTGCACCGCGAGGTCGGTGGCGGGCACGCCGCGCGCCATCATCTGCCGCACCTCGGCCTCCAGAGCCGGCCATTCGGCCTCCACGCGAGGCCAGTTGCCGATGATGCGCTTGATCTCGTCGGCGCTGAAGTAGCGCGAGTAGGTGGCCATCATTTCGAGCGACGCGAGCCAGTCGGCCATCTCGGGCTGGGCACCGGCAGAGTAGCGCTCCATCATCAGTGCCAGACGCGCGCGCAGTTCGGTGGCCTGCGTGATCTCGTGGTCGAGCGCGCGGATCTGGCGCGCAACGATCGACGGCAGCGCGCGGCCGTCGCCGGCCAGCATGGTGCCGATCTCTTTCAGCGGCAAGCCCAGGTGGCGCAGCGCCTGAATGCCGTGCAGGCGTGCCACGTCGTCGCGGCTGTACAGGCGGTAGCCGGCTTCGGAGCGGGCCGAAGGCTGGAGCAGCCCGATCTCATCGAAGTGGTGCAGCGTGCGCACCGTCAGGCCGCTGCGTTTGGCCAGCTCCCCCACCTTCAGCAACATGACCGTCTTTCATCGTGCGCCGGCACGTGCGCGGCAAAGGCGAGCTTATGGCCTGACGCTGCGTGAGGGTCAAGGGTCGACGGCCCGCCGAAGCGGGCGTTGAAATGCCGTTCGCCGCACCCACGTGCGGAGTTCAGCCACCGCCAGCGCCTCGGCGCCCCGCCCTTGCCCCTGCTCATTCTCGCGACCACGTTGCTGCTGATCCTCGGCTGGCTGCTGCGCGAACCGCTGTTCACCGAATGGCGCCGGCAGCGGGTGCGGCGCCAGCCGTTTCCGCCCGAGTGGCGGCAGATCCTGCGGCAGCGCTGGTCGTACTTCCACACGATGCCGGCCGACCTGCAGCTGCAGTTGAAAAAGCACGTGCAGGTCTTTCTCGCCGAGAAACCGTTCATCGGCTGCAACGGCCTCGTCGTCACCGACGAGATGCGCGTGACGATCGCCGCGCAAGCCTGCCTGCTGTTGCTGAACCGGCGCGGCGCCGGCTTCGCCAACCTGCGCCAGATCCTCGTCTACCCCGGCGCCTTCGTTGTCGACAAGCTGCACGCCGACGGCAGCGGCGTGCTGCAGGAGCAGCGCCGCGCGCTGGCCGGTGAATCGTGGTCGCAGGGCAGGTGATCCTGTCGTGGGAAGACACGCTCGAAGGCGCGCAGGTGCCTGACGATGGCCGCAACGTCGTGATCCACGAATTCGCGCACCAGCTCGACCAGGACAACGGCCCCGCCAACGGCGCGCCGTGGTTGCGTGGCCGAGGCCGCCGGGCGCGCTGGGCGCGGGTGATGAGCGCGGAGTTCGGCGCGCTGCAGCAACGCGCCGCGAGCGGCCAGCCGTCGCTGCTGAGCGACTACGGCGCCACCGATCCGGCCGAGTTCTTCGCGGTGGCTTCCGAGGTGTTCTTCGAACAACCGCAGCAACTTGCTGCCGAGCATGCGGCGCTCTACCGCGAGCTCAGTGGTCTGTACCGTGTGAACCCGCTGAGCTGGTAGCAGGCCGGCGTCAGGGCCGCACGGCCGGTGTCTCCAGCACCATGCCTGCCGCGCGCTGCATCAGGTACAGCTCCAGCTCGACCAGCTCGGGTGCGTCGAAGGCAAATGGCTCGGCGCGCACACCGCTCATGCAGCCGCGCAGGCGCCGCTGCAAGGAGCCCAGGCCCTGCCATTCGAGCCGGTAGATCGGGTAGCCCGTGGGGTGGGCCTGCGGGATCACCGCGCTGCCCAGGCGCTGGCCGGCGAGTGCGTCGTGGCAGGTGGTGCACGACAGGTCGAGCTGGCCGATGCGCTGCCTGAACAGCGCGGCACCGCGCTCGCGGAACGGCTGCACGCGAGGGTCGGCGTCGGGGGTGATCGGCAGGCCACGCGACTGCATCGCGACGAAGGCTTCGATGCTCAACAGGGCGTGGCTCTCGGCCGCGAGCGGCGGGGCTTGCTGGTGTTTCACGCGGCACACGTTGATGCGCTGGCGCAGGTCGAGCGGGCGCTGCATTGCGTTGTCGAAGCGTGGGTAGCTGGCTGCCACGCCGCGCATGCTGGTGCTGGCGGCTGCGTGGCAGGTGGCGCAGGCGCGTTCGCTCGTGCCGGCTTTCTGGCTCCACAGCGCTTCGCCGTCCGACACCCACAGCATCGCCGGGTTCGAGGTGTCGTCCTGCTGCATCGCTTTCGTCTGCGGGCTCATGAACTCGAAGCCGGAGCGGCGCGTGTCCTTGTCGGCCGCGAGCGCGGTGCCCGCGAGCGCGAGCGACATCGCCCAGCACGCTGCGCGCAGGCCTTGTCTCATGCCACGCTGATCGGGCGGCTTTCGGTCTGCAGAAAACCGTTGTCGCCTTCCCAGGTAAAGCGCAGCGTGCCGCTGGCCACGGCGAGCGTGTAGAACGAAACGAAGGGGTTGGCGGAAGTGGCGGGGAACATCTCGGCGCTGAACACCAGCTCGTCGTTGTAGTGGCAGCTCAGCCGGCGGATCAGGTCGCGCGGCACGATGCGGCCGTCGTCGCCGGGGCGGTAGCCGGTTTCCATCGGGTGCGCGATCAGGGTGCGGATCTCGATCGCGTCGCCACGTTTGGGGCTGGCAGGGAAGGTGATCAGTGCGCGTGCCATAAACGTTAGCTTTCCACGCAGGCTGCGAGCGTGACGATCACGTCGGCGGTGTGCGACCAGTACGAACCGTCGCTCATCTGTGCGATGGCGACCAGCTTTTGCGAGGTGGCCAGGCGGATCCGTGTGGCCACGACCGCCCGCCCGCTGCGCGGCCCGAGCGTGAAGCGGGCCACGTCGCGCTGCGGGTTGCGTTCGTTGAAGATGGCGATGCTCTTCACGTGCTCGGTGGCCGTCATCGGGCTCTCGACTGCCACGCTCACCGGCACGGTGTTGCCGTTTTCGACCAGCTCGGCCACGTCGAGCTTGACCTTGCCGACACGTACCACCGCCTCGCCCACGTACTGCTTGATCGCGAGCGCAAGCGCCATGTCGTAACCGCCTTCGGCCGCGCTGACGGCGCGCGCCCAGCCGAACACGCCGAGGCCAGCGCCGGCCTGAACGATCTGGCGACGGGTCTTGTTCATCGTGAGGCCCGCAGCGTGAGCAGGAAGGCGACAACGTCTTCGACCTGTTGCGCCGCCAGCAGCGGCTTGCCTTGCCAGGCCGGGCCGACGCGCACGAGGCCGTCGGTGCGGTGGTAGGCCGGCATGATGGTCGCGGTGTTGACTCGGCGGCCATCGACCAGCCGCAGGCGCAACTGGCCTTCGGTGAACCGTGCGCCCACGCCGCCCAGGTCGGGTGCGAGGTTGCCCTGAAACGGCTCTTCAGTGAACGGGCCGGTGTGGCACAGCAGGCACAGGCCGAGTTGTTTGTTCGTGACGATCGCGCGGCCGCGCTTGGCGTCGCCGGGTGTGGTGGTCAACGCGAGCGGAATCGCGTCGCCGACGACGTTGTACGCAGCCAGGCGCTCGGGTGTCTGCGCTGACACCGACGCGCCGAGCGCAACGCCCATCAACAACCCGCACGCCCACATGACGCGGCGAAGACTCATGCCTTCTTCAAGCTGTGGTTCTTCAGCGGCAGCTCGCGGATGCGTTTGCCGGTGGCCGCGAAGATCGCGTTCAACACTGCGGGTGCGGCCACCGCGATGGTCGGCTCGCCCACGCCGCCCCAGAAGCCGCCCGAAGGCATCACGATCGCTTCGACCTTCGGGCAGGTGTCCATCTGCATGACAGGGTAGCTGCTGAAGTTGTCCTGCTCGATGCGGCCGTCTTTCACCGTGCAGCCGCCGTACAGCGCAGCAGAGAGTCCGTAGACGAACGAGCCCTCGACCTGCGCTTCTATCTGCTGCGGGTTCACCGCGTGCCCCGGATCGGTGGCGGCAACGATGCGGTGCACCTTGAGCACACCGTCGTCGCTGACCGACACCTCGGCGCAGGCCGCCACATAGCTGCCGAAGCCCATGATCTGTGCCAGGCCGCGGTACACGCCTTTCGGCGCCGGCTTGTCCCAGCCGGCGCGCTCGGCCACCGCGTTCAACACGGCCAGGTGCTTCGGTGAATTGACGAGCAATGCGCGCCGGAACGCGAGCGGGTCTTTGCCGGTGGCGTGCGCGAGTTCGTCGACAAAACATTCGAGGTAGATCGCGTTGTGGTTCAGGTTCACGCCGCGCCAGAAACCCGGCGGCACGTGCGGGTTGCGCATCGCGTGGTCGACCAGCAGGTTGGGCACCGCATAACCGATCGAGCCTTCCGGGCTGTTCGAGATCAGGCCCTGGAACACGACCGGGTCCTTGCCGTTCTGCATGTTCTGCGGGAACAGGCCGGCCAGGATCGACTGGCCCGAGATGCGCATGTGCAGCGCGTTCAGGTTGCCCTGCGCGTCGAGCCCGGCGGTCAGCTTGCACTGCGTGATCGGGTGGTACTTGCCGTGCGTCATGTCTTCTTCGCGCGACCAGATCAGCTTGACCGGCGTGCCCGGCATCTGCCTGGCGATGGCGACGGCCTGGTGCACCCAGTCGTGCGTACCGCGCCGGCCGAAACCGCCGCCGAGGTTGAGCTTGTAGACCTCGCACTTCGCCGGCGGCAGGCCGGCCGCTTCGGCGGTGGCGGCGAGTGCGGCCTCGCCGTTCTGCGTCGGGCACCAGACTTCGCAGCGCTCGGGCGTCCACCTGGCGGTGGCGTTCATCGTCTCCATCGTCGCGTGGTTCTGGTACGGGTAGGCGTAGACCGCTTCGATCTTGCGGGCCGCGGCGGCGATGGCCTTGGGCGCATCGCCGAGCGTGTTGCCGACGATCGCATCCTTCGCGCTCAGGCCTTCTTTCAGGATCGCCGCGATGCTCGCGCTCGAGACCTTCGCGTTCGGGCCTTCGTCCCAAACGATCGGCAGCGCGTCGAGCGCGCTCTTCGCGCGCCACCAGGTGTCGGCCACCACCGCGACGGCGCTGTCACCGACGCGCAGCACCTTCTTCACGCCGGGCTTCGATGCGATCGCCGCGGCGTCGAAGCTCTTCAGCTTGCCACCGAAGACCGGGCAGTCCTTGATCGCCGCGTTCAGCAAACCCGGCATCTTCAGATCCATGCCGAAGACCTGCGAGCCGTCGAGTTTGGCCAGCGTGTCCAGGCGCTTGACGGGCTTGCCCGCGACCTTCCAGGTCTTCGGGTCTTTCAGCGTCACCTCGGCGGGCGGCGTGAGTTTGGCCGCCGCCGCAGCCACCTTGCCGAAGCTGGTGCTGCGGCCGGTGGGCGTGTGCGTGATCACGCTGTTCGCGGCACTGCATTGGTCCGCGCTCACCTTCCACTCGTTGGCTGCGGCCTGAACGAGCAGCGTACGCGCCATCGCGCCACCCTTGCGCACATAGTCGTGCGACTCGCGAATGCCGCGGCTGCCCCCGGTCGAGTAGCTGCCCCAGACGCGGTTGCGCGCCAGGTTCTGCCCCGGTGTGGGGTACTCCGTGCGCACCTTGGCCCAGTCGCACTCGAGTTCCTCGGCGACGAGCTGGGCCAGCCCGGTGAGCGTGCCCTGGCCCATCTCGGAGCGCGCGATGCGGATGACGACCGAGTCGTCGGTGTTGATCACGACCCAGGCGTTGACTTCGGGCAAGGCCGCGACCGTGCCCTGTGCGCTGGCCTGGTCGGTCACATGAAAGCCGACCACGAGACCACCGGCCGCGAGCGCCGACGAGCCGATGAAATCGCGACGATTCAGGCCCGACGTGGAAGCGGTGAATGTGTTGTTCATCGTGCGCTCCCGCGTCATGCCGCACCGGCCGCGGCTTGCTTGATCGCAGCGCGAACCCGGTTGTAGGTGCCGCAGCGGCAGATGTTGGTCATCGCGTTGTCGATGTCGGCATCGGTCGGCTTCGGATTGCTCTTGAGCAGCGCCGCGGCCGCCATGATCATGCCGGCCTGGCAGAAGCCGCATTGCGGCACGTCGAGCTCGGCCCAGCTCTTTTGAATCGGGTGCGACGCGTTGGGCGAGAGGCCTTCGATCGTCACGATCTTCTCGGTGGCCGAGACGGTGGAAACAGGCCGCACGCAGGAACGTGTGGGCACGCCGTCGATGTGCACGGTGCAGGCGCCGCACTGCGCGATGCCGCAACCGTATTTGGTGCCGGTCAGGCCGAGCTGCTCGCGGATCACCCAGAGCAAGGGCGTGTCGGCCTCGGCCTGAAATTCGCGAACGGTGCCGTTGACGTTGAGTGTCGTCATGCCAGGTTCTCCAGAAGGTCCGGCGCATGATATTCGCGGCGCCGGCAAATTGCTCGCGCTGCCGATTACCCTGAGTGCAGCGCGGTTGTCGCTGCGCACAATGGGTTGACGGATCAAGGAGCGACTGATGGAAGAAGGGGCAGGGCGCAAGGTGCGCATCGGCGGGGCTTCGGGCTTCTGGGGCGACACCGCGCTCGCCGTGCCGCAGTTGCTTGCGTCGGGTGCGGTCGACTACCTCGTGTTCGACTACCTCGCCGAAGTGACCATGTCGATCCTCGCCGCGCAGCGCGCGAAAGATGCGAAGGCGGGTTACGCGGTCGACTTCGTGCAGATCATGATGCGCGAGGCCTTGCCCACCTTGCGCGAGCGTGGCATTCGGGTCGTGGCGAACGCGGGTGGCGTGAACCCGCTTGCGTGCCGGGATGCGCTGCTGACCCTCGCCGCCGAACTCGGGCTCACGTTGAAAGTCGGTGTGGTCGTCGGCGACGACCTCGGTGCAATGGCGGCGGAGTTTCGTGCGGCCGGCGTGACCGAGATGTTCAGTGGCACGGTCTTTCCGCAGCGCGTGGCGAGTGTCAATGCGTACCTCGGCGCGCTGCCGATCAAGGCGGCGCTCGACGCCGGCTGCGATGTCGTCATCACCGGCCGCTGTGTCGATTCGGCGGTGACGCTCGGTGTGCTGATGCACGAGTTCGGCTGGGCCGTTGATGACTACGACAAGCTCTCGCAAGGCACGCTCGCCGGCCACCTGATCGAGTGCGGCGCGCAATGCACCGGCGGCTTGTTCACCGACTGGGAAGACGTACCCGATTGGGAGAACATCGGCTTCCCCATCGTCGAAGCGAGCGCCGGCGGCAGCTTCGTCATCACGAAGGCACCAGGCACCGGCGGGCTCGTGACACCGGCAACGGTCGCCGAACAACTGCTCTATGAAATCGGCGACCCGCGTGCGTATCTCGTGCCCGATGTGAGCTGCGATTTCACCGAAGTGACGATGGTGCAGCTCGGCGAACACCGCGTCGGCGTGCGTGGCGCGACCGGCCGTGCGCCGACTGCGAGCTACAAGGTGAGTGCGACCTTCGCCGACGGTTATCGCAACACCGGCTTCCTGACGATCGCCGGCGAGCAGGCGGTGGCGAAAGCCCGGCGCACCGGGCAGGCGCTGCTGACGCGCATGGGTCGCATGCTGGAGGCGCGCGGCCTGCCGCCATTCAGCGAGACGCGCATCGAGGTGCTCGGCGGCGAAGACATGTATGGCGCGCACGCGAACACGACAGCGCGTGAGGTCGTGCTGAAGATGAGCGCGAAGAGCGCGTCGAAAGACAGCCTCGAACTCCTTGCACGGGAGTTCGCGCCGGCCGCAACCTCGATGGCGCCGGGCACGCTCGGCCTCGTCGGCGGCCGGCCGAGCCCGACGCCGGTGGTGCGGCTGTTTTCCTTTCTGTGGCCGAAGTCGGCGGTGGCGGTCGAGATCGACGTGGCGGGCGAGCGCGTGCCGGTGGCGATCCCGGCAGATGGCGGGTTCGATGCGTCTGCACTGGCGCCGGCCTTGCGGCACGCCAGTGCTGGCAGCCCAACAGACGCGAAGCGTGTGCCGCTGATCCACCTCGCGCACGGCCGCTCGGGTGACAAAGGCGACAAGGCCAACATCGGCCTCATCGCGCGCCGCCCCGAAGACTTGCCCGCGCTGTCGGCGTGGTTGACGCCGGAGCGCGTCGCGGCGCATTTCGCGCACCGCTCTCCGAGCCTCGTCGAACGCTTCGACCTGCCCGGCCTGAACGCGATCAACTTTGTGTTGCACGACGTGCTCGGCGGTGGCGGCATGGCCTCGCTGCACACCGACAACCTCGCCAAGGCTTATGCGCAGGTGCTGCTGGCGATGGATGTACCCGCGCCTGCGGGCTTCAAGGGCTGAGCAACTTCGGGCCGCGTTTTTCGTACCAGTGCGTGATGCGCTGGCCATCCCAGTGCAAGGCGATGTGCGCGCCCTGCTTTGCGTGGTGCAAGGCCTTCGGGCGGAACAGGCCCACGCACTCGCCGCCCTTGTCGCGCACGCTCGGAAAAATCACGCCCCAGCTGCCGGCCTCGCGCAGTTGCTGGCCGAGCGCTTGCGGCGCGTCGTAGCGGTCGGGGTCGAACAACTCGGCCGCGTGTTTGCGAACGCTGCGCAGGTCGTGCAGCGAAGCATCGACGCCGGCGGTGATGACCCGCATGTCCACGTCGATCGCCGGCTCGGCGGTGCGCGCGAGGAACACCGCGCGGTGGTGGCTGACTTCGGCAACGGCAGTGTCGAGTGTCTGCGCCGCGTAGTAAACGCCGTAGCTGCCGTTCGAAAAGCGCGAGCCTTCCGGGTTCAGGTGCGTGAACGCCGCCATGACCGGTGTGCTGCCGGGGCCGCTGACACGCTCGTCGGGCGGCACCAGTTGAAGTTGGCCGATCTCGTCTCGGATGCGCGGGTTGGTCAAGGCCTCGATCGCGAACACCACGTCGAGGTCGGCCGGGTCGGCTATTCGCTCGTACAAACCGACGGTCGGGTAACGCGACGGGATCAGGCGAAAGCTGCTGCGCCAGACGGTGTGCGTGAGCGGGATGCGCGAATTCGCCAGCGGCGCGGTGCCACCGCTCAAGCCTTGCCCCCACGCTGAGCGTCGAGGTAGTGGCGCACGACGTAGAGGTCGGCCACCTGGCCACCGAGCATGCGGTCGAGGGCAGAAGCACCACCGAACACCGGCGCCTGGTTCGGCTTGCGCACCCATTCGTCGGCACGCTCGGCCACCGGCAGCAGGATCTGCAAGGCGGCGTAGATGCCGAACAGGTAAGACAGGCGCTCCATCACGTGCCGGTCGAGCGGGCCGACCTTGCCACCCTTCCACTGGTACAGCGTGGTGCGGCCCACGCCGAGCAGCACCGCCTGCTCATGGGCACCGAGCTTCCACGCGTCGCACAGGCGCCAGAAGCTGCGCAGCGCGGCCTGGGCGGCCGAGGCGGAGGCGATGTCGACAGGTGGGGCGACGGGCTTGAGAATCGCGTTCATGCCCGAAGGGTAGTTCAAGCGCGGACGAATTTCAATACTTCGTCCGTAACTGAACTCCGCGGAGAGGGTCTTGCGGCCTGCGAAGGCTCACCCGCGAGCGTGGGTCACGCCACCATCCACCACCAGCGTCGAGCCCATCACGTAGTCACCCGCGCGCGAGGCGAGGTAGATCGCCGCGCCAGCCATGTCTTCATCGCGGCCGATGCGCCCGGCCGGGATGTGCTTGGACGTTTCTTCGGCATGGTCACGCGCGACGCGGTTCATCTCGGAGGCGAACGCGCCCGGCGCGATGGCCGTCACCACGATGTTGTCTTGCGCCAGCCGCAGCGCCATGCGGCGCGTCAGCTGGATCAGCCCGGCCTTGCTGGCGGCGTAGGAATAGGTTTCCTGCGGGTTGATCGAAATGCCGTCGATCGACGCGATGTTGATCACCTTGGCCGGCTGCTTCTTCGCAGCGGCGCGCAGCGGTGCGATCAGCGCCTGCGTCAGGAAGAACGGCGCCTTCAGGTTCAGGTCGACGACCTTGTCCCAGCCCTTTTCGGGGAAGGTGTCGAAACTTTCGCCCCAGGCCGCGCCGGCGTTGTTGACGAGGATGTCGAGCGCGCCCTCGCGCGCCGTGAAGGCCGCGACCAATGCAGCGATGCCTTCGATCGTCGACACATCCGCCGGCAGTGAAATGCAGCTGCCCTGTGCCGACAGCTCTTTCGCCGTGGCGTCGCAATCGGCCGCCTTGCGCGACGAGATGTAGACCTTCGCACCTTGCGCCAGAAAGCCCGCCGCGATCATGCGGCCGATGCCGCGCGAGCCGCCGGTGACGAGGGCGGTGCGGCCCTGGAGTGAGAACAGATCGGTCATGGTGCTTGCCTCTTGCGATGTGGTGGGTGCGCGCCGGAGCGGCGAAAAACATTGTGGCCGGCAGCGGGTGGTGCGCGCTGTCACCCGCGCGTCGTTGCGGGGGCAAGCGTTGAAGCGCTCAGCCCGGATCGAGCCGCAGCGAGTACACCAGGGCGACGATGTCCGACCCGCCCATCCTGTCGTTTTTCTTGCCGGACAGACGCCATCCGCACGCTTCGTAGAAGCCGATCGCCGCCACGTTGGCTTCGAGCACCAGCAGGTGCAGCTGAACCGCGCCCCGCGCGGCCGCCCAGCGGCGCACTTCGTCGAGCATCGCGGTGCCGGCACCCGACCCCTTGTGTTCGGGCAGCGCATGCAGGTTGTCGATATAGACGCTGCGGTCTTCGTCGGGCGCCAGCATGCAGACGAAACCGACCGCGGTCTGCCCGCGTTCCGCGATCAGCAGTTCACCGGCGCCCGCCTTCAATTCGCGCAGCTTGGTCGGCCACAGCGCCAGGCCTTCGGCCAGCGCCTCGTGGTCGAGGTAGCGGTCGGCCAGCATGCCGCGGTAGGTCGACACGCGGCTTCGGGTGTGCATCTGGGCGACGAGCGCCGCGTCGGCCACGGTCGCCGAGCGCAGGCGCAGACCTGGCGGTGCGGAAGAATCCGAAACCGGATCGATGGCCATGGGCGTTCAGGAAAAAGCTTGAAGACGGGCCTATCGATAGAACGCTTCGACCTTGCCTTTCAACTTGATCAGCAAGGGGTGGCCCTTGCGGTCCACCGCCTTGCCGGCAGGCACCTTGACCCAGCCTTCGCTGAGGCAGTATTCCTCGACATCGAAACGCTCCTTGTCGTTCAGCCGGATACCGATTTCATGTTCGAAAACAGCGGCCACGTGGTGCGGGCTGCGTGGGTCGACCGACAGGCGGTCGGGGATCGGGGTGGCGGGTTTCGCGTCGGTCATGGGTGTCTTTGGTTCGGTCGATGTGGCTGGAGCTCGAGAAGGCTTCCGAGCCGGCATTCTGCAACTTTGGCGCCGGGCCAGCGAAGCGCCGAGCGCTGCGAATCAACCCAGGCCACCGTCGGCCGCCAGGCCGGCCGTCACCGCCGCAGCGCGCGCTGCATGGATCGCTTCGCCGAGCGCAGGGCCTTTGAGACCGCGCGCCGCAGCTTCGGCGGCGACCGTGGCCGAGTCGATGGCCAGCGCCCAGGCCAGCACCTGCGCCAGGCGCGGGCGCTGCGGGTAAGCCGATTCTTCGAGACCACCGCGCCCGCGCGCGTCGCACTCGCAGGCGATCAAGGTGTCGGCGAATCGTTCGGGGCGGCGGAACGCATCGCAGCGTTCCAGCAGTCGCACCAGCGCAGCGGCGCCGAACTCGGCGCTGCGGTGGATGTTGCCGTGCTCGCGCGCCACCACCTCGGCGAGTTCGCGGCACGCGACCGGCACCTTCAGCCGTTCGCACAGTGCGCGCACCAGGTCGACGCTGCGCTGCTCGTGGCCGAGGTGGCGTGGCAGCACGTCGGCCGGCGTCGTGCCCTTGCCCAGGTCGTGGCCGAGGCAGGCGAAGCGCACGGCGAGGTTCGTGTCCAGGCGCGCCGACATGTCGAGCACCATCATCAGGTGCACGCCGGTGTCGACCTCGGGGTGGTAGTCGGCGCGCTGCGCCACGCCCCACAGGCGCTCGACCTCGGGCAGCAGGCGGGCGAGGGCGCCGCAGGTGCGCAACAGCTCGAACATGCGTGACGGCTTGCTGTCCATCAAGCCGCGCGACAGCTCTTGCCAGACCCGTTCGGGCACGAGCGCATCGACCTCGCCGGCTTCGACCATCTGCTGCATCAGCGCGAGCGTTTCGGGCGCGAGCGTGAAGTCGTCGAAGCGTGCCGCGAAGCGCGCCACGCGCAGGATGCGCCCCGGGTCTTCGGCGAAAGCAGGCGACACGTGGCGCAGCACTTTCGCTCCGAGGTCGCGCTGGCCGCCGTGCGGGTCGATCAAGGCGCCGTGTTCGTCCTGCGCGATCGCGTTGATCGTCAGGTCGCGCCGCAGCAGGTCGTCTTCGAGCGTGACGCTCGGATCGGCATGAACTTCGAAGCCGCAGTACCCCGGCGCGGTCTTGCGTTCGCTGCGGGCCAGCGCGTGTTCTTCGTGCGTCTGCGGGTGCAGGAACACCGGAAAGTCTTGCCCGACGGCGGTGTAGCCGGCATCGAGCATTTCTTGCGGCGTGGCACCGACGACGACCCAGTCGCGGTCGAGGCCGGGCCGCTTGAGCAGCGCATCTCGTACCGCACCACCGACCAGATAACGTTTCATGCAGGGCAGTTTAGGCCCGGCGCGAAAGCCTGTTCAGGCCCTGGAACGGTAAGGCTCTTCGAAGTCCAGAAAGTCGCGCTCGGCGAGCGCTTCGCTGATCCACGCCTGCACGCCGGGCAGCGCGGTCACACGCTGCAGGTAGGCCGAGATCGCCGCTGGCACCGGCAGCCCGTAGGTGTTGAGCCGCATCACCACCGGCGCGAAGAAGGCGTCGGCGATGCCGAACGCGCCGAACAGCATCGGGCCGCCGCTGGCCTTCAGCAGCGTCGACCACATGCCGACAAGCCGCGCCAGATCGTCGCGCACGCCGGCCTGCTCGGCCAGCAAACGCACACCGACGTCGGGCAAGGCCGCTTCGATGTTCATCGGGAAATGGCTGCGCAGCGCGCCGAAGCCGGAGTGCATTTCGGCGCAGACGCTGCGCGCACGCGCACGTGCTTTCAGGTCTTGCGGCCAGAGCTGTTTGTCGGGGAAACGCTCGGCCACGTATTCGGCGATGGCCAGCGTGTCCCACACCACGAGGTCGCCGTCGAGCAGCACCGGCACACGCCCGGCCGGGCTGATGCGCGCGAGTTCGGTCTTGAACTTCGACTCGGGCGAAAACGCGTCGAAGCGGATCTTGATCTCGTCGAACGGGATGCCGGCCTGCTTCAGCAGCACCCACGGCCGCATCGACCATGAAGAGTAGTTCTTGTTGCCGATGTAGAGCTGCATGGCTGCCTCGTTCGATGCAAGAGCGGCATGCTAACCGGCAGCGTGCGCGTCAGGCTTGACGTTTGCGCATGCGATTGATGCGCACGCCGGCAGCCGCTACGGCAAGTCCTTGTTCTCGACGGTGTTGGCACCGGCCGGCGCCACGCCACGCCCGAGCCGCGCTTTCAGCGAAGGCGCCTGGCCGCTCATCAGTGCAGCGTAATAACTGCCGTTGCTGAGCACCTTCTTCACGTAGTCGCGCGTTTCGGGGAACGGGATGTTTTCGGCCCACACCGCCGTTTCCAGCGCCGGCCCGTCGCGCCATTTGCGCGGTCGGCCGGGGCCGGCGTTGTAGGCTGCGGCGGCCATCGCTTGCGAGCCGCCGAAGTCGTCGAGCACGAGCTTCAGGTAAGACGTGCCGAGCTTGATGTTGGTGTCGCGGTCGGTGATCAGGTCGGGGGTGTAGGGCAGGCCGATCTTCTTTGCCGTCCAGCGCGCGGTGGCCGGCATCAGCTGCATCAGGCCGGAGGCACCGACGCCCGAGCGCGCGTCCATGATGAAGCGCGACTCCTGGCGGATCAGGCCGTAGACATAGGCCACGTCGACGCCGATCTCGCGAGCATGCGTGGTCACTTCCTTCAGGTAAGGCGTGGGGAAACGCTGCGCCATGTCGATCTCGCCGCGGGTGCGTTCGCTGGTGTTGATGCAGGACTTGTAAACCTCGCGGTCGCAGGCGAGCTGCGCAGCGGCCAGCAGTTCGCGGTCGTTCATGCCACGCAGCGTGAAGTTCCATTCGCGCTCGCCTTCGCTGCGCAGGCCGAGGTTGATGAGTTGCAGCCCGCGCACCAGGCCGGGTTTTTGCAACGCGGCCAAACGTTCTTCGGGCGTCAGGGCTTCGGGCCGCGCCGGCATGAACACGGCCTGGCCGAGCTGCTCGGCGGCCATCGCGGCATAAAAGTTCACCTGGTTCGAGATGCCGCTCAGCAGCTCGCGGCCCATGCCGCGCATCGACTCGGTGTCTTGCGAATCGCCGGCGATCGCGAGCATCGCACGCGCCTTCCAGTAGACCCAGGCCGCGTCGCGCTGCTCGGCCGCGCCCATCGCGTTGATGGCCTGCATGACCTGCTGCCAGCGCGCCTTGCCGTTGTCGGCACGCAGCGCGGCGCGCACTTTCCAGGCGAGGGTGTCGTCGGTCCAGTCGATCTCGCGGCCGGCCTTGGCTGCGCTCAGCGCGGCGCGCTGAAAGTGGTCGGCGGCCTCGGGCTGGAGTTTCATCGCCGACTGTTTGGCCACCGACGCCCAGGCCCACGCCGCCAGGTCGTTGGGCAGGGCGCGGTCCCAGCGCTCGCTGAGCTGGCCCGACGCCGCTTCGGGGTCGTTGCTGGCCATGCGCATCAGCGCCAGCAGCGTCAGCTCGGCGTTGGTGCGCGAGACAGTAGACGCGCTGCGGGTCATGTAGCGCGCGGGGTTCTCTGCCAGTTCGGTGATGGCGCTGCCTGCGGCCACGCTGATCAGCACCGCCGCCTGGCGCGCCGCACGCGGACGGCCGGCGTCGATCGCGAAGCGGGCCTTGCGCCACACGTCGGCGGCGGTGAACTGTTTGGCATCGACGAGCGTGGCGGCGAGCAGCGCACAGCCGTCGTCGGCGTCACGTTGTGCGAGCCAGGTGGCGAGCGCTGCGTCGCGCACGTTCTTGCCACCCAGGTGGTCGACGAGCAGCGCGTAACAGGTGACCTCGCGGTCGTCGTTCATGCGAAAGCGCGGGAACTCGGCCGCGAAGTTGACCCAGTCGCGGCGTTTGCCCAGCTCGAGCAGCCAGTCGTTGCGAAAGCGGTCTTCGACATAGGTGCCGGGCCAGCGCGCCGCGAAGTCATTGGCCTCGGCTTGTTGCACTTCGCCGATGCGGTTCGTCAGCTCCCAGTAGTCGGGCCACATCGCCAGCGGGTGGTTGGCGGCCAGCGCGACCGCGCGCAGCTGGCTTCGACGCGCGCCGCCGCACTCGCCGCCAACCACCCATTGGCCGTGTGGGCCGATTACTGGGAACTGAGCAACCGGCTGAGCGAAGCCCGGCAGGAGGAGCTCGATGCGTTCTATGCGCGCTGGCCCGCCAGCTACCTCGAGGACCGGCTGCGCAACGACTGGCTGCTCGAACTCGGCCACCGCCGCGACTGGGTCAACTTTCGCGCCGAGCACCCGCGCTTCAAGC
>JANYFX010000002.1 GCA_025359585.1 Rhizobacter sp.
TGCAACTGCGAGGTCTGCCGCTGGGGTCGACGCTCGTGCTGATCAACGGCCGCCGCGTACAGGCAGTGGGCTCGTCCTCGGGCAACTTCTTCAATCTGAACCTGATCCCGATGTCTGCCGTCGAGCGAATCGAGATCGTTCCTGTCGGGTCGTCCGCCGTGTACGGCGGTGATGCCCTCGCGGGCGTGGTCAACGTGATCCTCAAGAAGTCGATCGACGGCTTCGCACTGGACGCGCGGGTCGGTGCCGGCAGGGGACTCAGCGATGGCAGCGTCTCGCTGGCCACGGGAGGCAGGGATGAAGACGGGTCATTCCTTTTGCTGGGGTCGTACAGCAAGGGCACGCCGCTCACGATGGCCGAGAGGGAGTTTTTCAGGGACGGGGACTATCGGCGATTTGGGGGCGTCGATGCACGGACCCGGTCGTGCACGCCCGGCACGGTCAGCAGCACGAACGGCGCCAACCTTCCGGGATTGACCTCGAACTTTGCGGGCATCCCGACCAACACCTCGGGTCAGCCTCTGACCCCATCGAGCTTCGCACCGACGGCTGGACAAGCCAACCTGTGCAACCCGCTGGCCAACGGCAATGGGCCGGCCCTCGTCTATGGCACCGAAGACTTCTCGCTACACGGCGCGGTGGAGCGCCGCATCACGAGCGCTGTCTCCGTGTTCGGCGAACTGAGTTTCACCAACAACCGGATGCGCGCCGAGCAAGCCGGGTTGCAGCTCAACAACGTGCTCGTCCCCGCGACCAATCCGTACAACCCCTTTGGCGTGCCGGTCCGGGTCACGTCGAGACTGGGCCTTGAGAACGGTGCAGAGACTTTCTCGCGCAACACCGCATTCAGTCGGGCACTGTCCGGCGTGCGTGCGAACCTGGGTGACGGATGGGACATCGAAGCCTCCTTGTCGAGCACGCGCGACGACGGCAAGCGGCATCTGTCCAACACGTCTGCGAACGTTGCAGCACGAACCGCGGCGCTCGGCGCGTCTACGTCCGCAGCCGCGCTCAATCCGTTCACCACCGGCATCGCCGCGAGCGACGAAGTCCTGAAGTCGATCTGGTCCGACTCGGTTCGAGACAATCACGGCCGCAAGGACCAGGGAAGCGCCTTCGTGCGCGGTTCGGTGCTTGAGCTTCCGGCCGGCAAGGTCGACGTGATTGCAGGTGCCGAGGTGGCTCGCGATCGTTTCCAGGTCACCGCGCCGGGCACCAACTTCAAGGAAAGCAGGGCCTCCAGTGCGGTGTACGGCGAGATGCGGGTGCCGGTCCTGCGCGCCGATGCCTCGGCAGGATCGGCGTGGGACCTGGCGGCCCTCACGGTGGCGGGACGGCGTGACAAGTACGGCGACATCGGAAGCGCAAATACCTACCAGGCGGGTGCCGAAGTGCGTCCGACGAGGACACTGTTGTTTCGCGCTTCGGCGGCAACATCCTTCAAGCCGCCGACGCTGCTTCAGTCGAACGTGGACGACAGGACCTTTGCGATCGAGGATTTCGGTCTGGTTGACCCCACACGGGCGAATGCCCCGATCTCCGGCGGTGAGATCCTGCGCGCCTCCAACCCGGATCTCCAGCCCGAGAAGGGCCGCGCCTACTCTTTTGGCGCGGTCTGGGAGCCAGAGTCCGCCTCCGGAACACGCTTCGGAGTGACCGCGTGGCGCGTGAAGATCAATGGACTCATATCGTTGCTCTGGCCGCAGGTGGCGATCGACAACGAGGGTCTGTTCCCCGGCTTCGTCACGCGCGCTCCGTCGGTCGGCGGGACGCCGGGTGAGGTGACCAAAGTCCTCTATTCCGAAGTCAACTTCGGCAGTGTCGACACCTCCGGTGCTGACCTTGAGATCGCGCACTCATGGAAAGGAGCCGGGAGCAAATGGACGGTCGGTGCCAGCGCGACCCGGACCAGCAAGTACGACGTGTCGGTTGCGCCGGGTGCCCCGGTCGAACACCGCGTGGGCACTCGCGCGGAGGACTACTGGGCACCGAAATGGAAGGGTCGGCTCTTCGCCGGGCTCAATGCCGGTGCATGGAATGTCGGTGTGACGAGTCGATACCTCGGGGGCTACAAGGACATCACGCCGAGTGAACGAGAGCTCGGCAAGTTCTGGGTCCACGATCTGGCTGGCACGGTCGATCTCAAACGTCTTGGCCTGAATCTTGGGCCTCTGACCAACGCCAGCTTGTCGCTGGCCATCGCCAACGTCGGCAACCGCTTGCCCGAGTTCGTGGAGACCTCGCCGTACTACGACATCACGCAGGCGGACTGGCGCGGCCGCTACGCCAGCTTGCGGCTCTCGGTGACCTGGTAGCGCAGCGCCCGACGGG
>JANYFX010000055.1 GCA_025359585.1 Rhizobacter sp.
CCGGGCAACGTGTATTACAACGGCTACATGGCCACGCGCGAACTGCTGCTCGCGATCGAACGTGTGGGTTCGACCAACAACCTGAAGATCATCCGCGAGCTCGAAACGCTGCGCATCCCGGCCGCACGGCGCATGCAACACCACGACGCCTGGATGAACCCGCTCACACACCAGTTGCAGCAGACGCTCTACATCGCCTCGTACAACTCGCAGCCCAAGGCCCCAGACGACCTGTACCGCATCCTCGGCCGTTCGCGGCCCGAAGAAGTGGAAGACCGCGACAGCCTCGCCCAATGCAGACTCGAGTCGATGGCCGCGACGCCGAGCTACGAACCGTAACCACCCTCACACCATGAACGCGCTATTGCAGTTGCTTCCCCACCTTCTGAACGGCCTGTCGCTCGGCCTGTTGCTGGCGCTGATCGCGCTCGGTTTCATGCTGATCGTCGGTGTGATGGAAACCATCAACCTCGCGCACGGCTCGCTGTTCGCGCTCGGCATGTACGTGGCGCTGTTCGTCGCCGCGCCGAACCTCGGCTGGTTCCCCGAAACGCAGGCCGCGTACCTGTCGCTGCCGGTCGGCACGCGCTACGCGATCGCACTGTTCCTGGCGCCGCTGATCGTCGGCGCCTTCGGCCTGGTGATCGAACTCGCCTTGCGCCGCACCTACGGGCGCGACCCGCTCTACGGCCTGCTCCTGACCTTCGGCATGGCGCTCGTGATCGAAGAATTGATCCGCCTGACCTGGGGCTCGAACGAAAAGCAGCTGCAGCTGCCGGAAGCGATCTCGGGCGCGTTCCTGATCGGCGACCTGATTTATTCGCGCTACCGCTTCTTCGCCAGCGGCTTCGCGATCCTGGCGATCGGCGGCTTGTGGTTGTTTCTCGAAAAGACACCTTACGGCGCGATCATCAAGGCCGGCGCGCACGACAGCGAGATGGTGCGCGCGCTCGGCATCAACCTGTCGCGCCTGCGCTCGGCGGTGTTCGCGCTCGGCATTGCGCTGGCCGCGGTGTCGGGCGTGGTGATGGCGCCGATCTGGGGCATTCGCCCGCACGTCGGTGTCGACGCGGTCGTGCCGGCTTTCCTGATCATCGTGCTCGGCGGCGTGGGTTCGCTGTGGGGCGCGGTGATCGCCGGCCTGATGGTCGGCATGGTGGTGGGCCTGACCGGCGCGTACGCCTCGGAGTGGTCGCTGATGTCGATGTACGTGCTCTTCATCGCACTCGTCACCTTCCGCTCGCGTGGCCTGTTCGGCAAGAAAAGCGTGCTCGACACATGAGCTCACTGCCGCTTCAAGACAAGCTCGCTCTCGTCACCGGCGCCGGCGGCACGATGGGCCGCGCGGTGGTGCAGGCGCTGCTCGACGACGGCTGCCGTGTCGCGATGGTCGACCTGGCCGCCGCACCGCTGCGTGCGCTCGAAGCCGAACACGGCGAGCGGGTCTGCGGTTTCGTTTGCGACATCGGCGACCCCGACGCCGTGCAGGCCACACACCTTCAGATCACGCAGCGTTTCGGCGCTGTCGATGTGCTCGTCAACAACGCCGGCATCCTGTCGAACAACAAGGTCGAAGCGACCACGGCGGCCGAGTGGCGCCGGGTGATGGCGGCCAACCTCGACGGCGCATTGTTCTGGGCCCAGGCGGTCGTGCCCGCGATGAAAGCGCAGCGCTGGGGCCGGATCGTCAACACCAGCTCGCTGGCCGCGAAGACCGGAGGCCTCACGGCCGGCACTGCCTACTCGGTCTCGAAGGGTGCGATGAGCGCGCTGACGTTTTCGCTGGCGCGCGAGCTGGCGGCGTTCGGCGTCACCTGCAACGCGGTCGCACCCGCGTATGTGCGCACGCCGATGGTGACCGAACAACTGAACGACGATCAACGCCGCGAGCTGCTGAAGCAGATTCCGGTCGGCCGGTTTTGCGAGCCGGAAGAGTTCGCCCACACGGTGCGTTTTCTGGCCTCGCCGCTGTCGGGTTTCATCACCGGCGAGATACTCGATCTCAACGGCGGCTTGTTGATGGACTGAGACGATGAATGACACACCAGACCCTTCGACCCCCACGCTGTTCGACCTGAACGGTCGCACCGCCTACGTGCCCGGCGGTTACGGCGGCATCGGCGAAGCCGTGGCCTGGGGGCTGGCACGTGCGGGCGCGCGGGTCGCGGTGTCGGGGCGCAGCCTGGAGAAAGCGCAGGCACTCGCCGCGCAGTTGTGTGCCGCCGGCCACGATGCGCTCGGCGTGGTGATGGACGCGCATTCGGTGGCCGACATCCGCCGCTCGGTCGACGAGGTCGCGGCCGCGTTCGGTGGCCTCGACATCCTCGTCAACTGCGTCGGCATCCAGCGCGAGCAGAATCTCGCCGAGGTCACCGAAGAAGCCTTCGATGAAGTCGTGCAGGTCAACCTGAAAGCCACGATGTTCCTCGCGCAGGCCGCGGCGCAACACCAGGTGGCGGCTGCCGAAACGGGACGTGCGCCAGGCCGCCAGGTGCACCTGCTGTCGGTGCGCGCGCAACTCGGCCTGAAGAACCGCGGCTATTCGGCCTACTGCTCCACCAAGGGTGCGATCGCGATGCTGGTGCGCCAGCACGCGGTCGAACTGGCGCGCCACGGCATCACCGTCAACGGTGTCGCACCGACGGTCGTGCGGACCGAGATGGGCAGCCACTGGCTGACGAACCCGGTCACGCGCGCGCAGGTGCTCGAACGCATTCCGCTCGGCCGCGTTGCCGAGCCGCAGGACGTGGTGGCGCCGGTGTTGTTCTTCTGCGGCCCCGGCGCCGCCTTCGTCACCGGCCAGACGCTCTACGTCGACGGCGGCCTCACCGCCACGCAATAAGCCGCGCCGGATAAGGCCGGCGCTCCCTTCCCCCGGGCAGACCCTGTGCATTGAATCCTTGACACGCCGAGCTCGGCCGCTTACAAGAACAAATGTTCCGACTAGAAAATAAATAGAACAAACGTTCCATTTCATTTCGAACCGGTCAGCAAGAAATCGGGCTGCGCACAGACGGGTGCGACGGCACACCCCCGACACAAACCGTCATGGAGACAAAGATGCAAACTCATCGCACCGTGGCGCGGCTGTCGTTGGCCGCCTTGACCTTGTTCCTGTCGCTCGCCTGCATCGGCGTTCGCGCCGCCGGCCCCGGCCTGCCGAACCTCAGCTACAGCGCCGCCGAAGTCTTCAAGCCGCTGTCGATCATCCACAACAACGTGGCCGGCAGCGAACGCGGCGAGGGCACGGTGCAGATGGTCGAGGGCTATCTGTTCGTGCCCTTCGGCAAGGACTCGGGCGCAGCCGGTGGTGGCTTCGCTTTCTACGACATCTCGAATCCGCGCGCGCCGGTCAAGGTCTCGCAGACCGACGTGAGCGCCTTGCGTGAGCCGCACGGCTTCGGCTTCAGCACCAGCTACGGCGGCCACTACGCGGTGATGCAGGCGATCAACGGCATCCAGTTCTGGGACTTCGCCAACCCGCTCGCGCCGGTCTTGCTCAAGTCGATGGTGTTGCCCGGCATCGCCGAGTCCGACTACGCGCTCGGCGCCTGGTGGACCTTCTGGCAGGCGCCCTACGTGTACGTCGGCGGTTCGGGCAACGGCCTGTACATCGTCAACGCCAGCGACCCGCGCAACCCGGTGCTGGTGAAGACGATCCCGACCAGCGTGTGGGGCGGCTTTCGTGTCGGCCCGACCTTCGCGATCGGCAACCTGCTGGTGATGACGAGCATGGACCAGAGCGGCATCGTCACGATGGACATCAGCGACCCGGTCAACCCGCAGCTGCTGGGCGCGACAACGGCCACCGCCGGCCACTACAGCGGCGTCGTCAACGGCGAACGAATCATCACCGCCGGGACCGACCAGCGCCTGCACGTCTACGACATCTCGAACCCCGCCGTGATCACGCAGACGGTGCAGTCGGCCGACATCGGCGGCAAGGGCGGCTACGTGTCGATCCAGGGCGGCTTCGCGCACGCCGGCTTCTCGGTCAAGTACGCCAAGGTCGATCTCGCGACCGGCGCGATCGTCGGCACCGGCACGTCGAACATCGCCAACCGCGACGAAGACTTCGGCACCGTGTTCGGCAACCTCGTATTGGTCGGCAACGACCACGGCAACGGCAGCGCGCTGATGCCGCACCAGACCGCGCCCGATACGACCGGACCTTCCGTCAACATGGTCTCGCCGAAGAACAACGCGGCCGGCCAGGCACCGAGCAGCCGGGTCGGCATCACGCTGACCGAGGTGGTGGAGTTGCGCAGCGTCAGCAGCACCAGCTTCATCGTGCGGCCGCTCGGCGGCTCGGCGCTGCCGGGCAAGTACAGCGGCCAGTCGGGCGTGCTCAACTTCTGGCCCGACCTGCCCCTCGCCGCCGGCACGACCTACGAGGTCGTCGTGCCTGCCGGTGGCATCAAGGACCACGCCGGCAACGGCGTGCCCACGACCTTCACCTCGCGCTTCACGACCGCCGGCAGCGCGGCGGTCGGCTGCACGCTGAACACGCGTGCCGCCGCGCTCGACGGCACGTCGCTCAGCTTCAACCCGGGCTCGGTGACGGGCAGCGGCCAGCAGTACGCCTGGGCCTTCGGCGATGGCAGCAGCACCGCGTTCTCGAGCACGGCATCGGCCAGCCACACCTACGCCGGCCCGGGCCACTACCCGGTCACGCTGACGGTGAAGAGCGGCAGCCTCACTGGCAATTGCTCGGCCAACCAGACCGCCTACACCGCGCCGACCGCGACCGCGCCGCGCTCGACCAGCACGATCGCGTTCGACGCCACGCGCAACCGAGTCTGGGTCGTCAACTCCGATGCAAACACCGTGACCGCGATCAACGGTGCCGACAACAGCAAGCGCTTCGAAGTGCCGGTGGGCAACAACCCGCAGACGCTCGCACAAGCGCCCGACGGCCGCATCTGGGTCACCAACTTCGGCTCGTCCAGCATCAGCGTGTTGAACCCCGACACCGGTGCGCTGGCGCAGACGATCACGTTCGCACCCGGCACGCGGCCGTTCGGCGTGGTCTTCAACCCGCTCAACACCACCGCCTACGTGAGCCTGCAAGGCAGCGGGCAACTGCTGCGACTGAACCCGAGCACGGGCGCTGCGCTGGGCACGCCGCTGGCGCTCGGCGCCAGCCCGCGTGGCATCGCCGTCACGGGCGATTCGTCGCGTGTCTTCGTCACACGTTTCATCTCGCCGGCGACACGCGGCGAGGTGATCGAAGTCAACCCGAGCGCCTTCGTCGTGACGCGCACTTTCGCGCTCGCCACCGACCCCGGCCCCGACAACGAAGGTGGTTCGCGCGGCGTGCCGAACTACCTGAACGGGGTCACGATCCAGCCCGACGGCCGGCGCGCCTGGGTGCCGTCGAAGAAAGACAACACATTG
>JANYFX010000082.1 GCA_025359585.1 Rhizobacter sp.
TGTCCGAAAAAACCGACACCACGCGCGATTTGCCGGTGCTACCTTTGCAGCGCCATGAAAAACCTCTGGGACATCTCTCCGCCCATCGCCGCCGACTCACCGCTCTTTCCCGGCGACACCGGCTACTCGCAGCAGTGGACGGCTGAAATCGGCCCCGGCTGCCCGGTCAACCTGAGCGCGATCACGATGTCGCCGCACATCGGCGCGCACGCCGACGCGCCGCTGCACTACGGGCCGGGCGCACCGCCGATCGGGCAGGTCGACCTCACGCCCTACCTCGGCCCGTGCCGCGTGGTGCACGCGATCGGCTGCGGTGCGCTGGTCAGGCCCGAACACCTTCGCGCTTTCACCGATGCCGGCATGCCGCCCCGCCTGCTGGTGCGCACGTGCCTGAAAGCGCCAACCCTGTGGTCACCCGCGTTCGCCGCCTTCGCGCCCGAAACCATCGCCTGGCTCGCGTCGCTGGGTGTGCTGCTGGTCGGCATCGACAGCCAGTCGGTCGACCCGGCCGACAGCAAGACACTCGACAGCCACCAGCAACTGCTGAAGCACAACGTGCGTGTGCTCGAGAACCTGGTGCTCGACCTTGTTCCCGCCGGCGACTACGAACTGATCGCCCTGCCCCTGAAACTGACCACAGCCGACGCGTCCCCGGTGCGCGCGGTCTTGAGAGAACTGTGATGACGACGACCCGACAAACCTGCCTCGATCTAGACACCCGCGATGCGCTCGCATCGCTGCGAGATGAATTCCAGCTGCCCGAGGGCGTGATCTACCTCGACGGCAATTCGCTCGGTGTGTTGCCGAAAGCCACGCCAGCGCGAATCGCAAAGGTCGTGCGGGAAGAGTGGGGCCGCGACCTGATCCGCAGCTGGAACACCGCCGGCTGGGTCGATCTGTCCCAACGCATCGGCAACAAGATCGCGTGGCTCGTGGGCGCCAGCGAAAACGAGCTGATCGTCGGCGACTCGACTTCGGTCAATCTCTACAAGGCGCTGTGCGCCGCCGTCGAACTGGTCAAGGCCGACGCGCCGCGGCGCAAGCTCATCGTCTCCGAGCGCAGCAACTTTCCGACCGATCTCTACATCGCCGAGAGCGTGGCGCGCACGCACGGCTTCGAGCTGAAGCTGATCGAAGCCGAAGACCTTGCCACGCACCTGAACGAGCAACTCGCCGTGCTGATGCTCACGCACGTCAACTACCGCACCGGGCGCATGCACAACATGGCGCAGGTCACGCAAGAGGCGCACGCGGCCGGCGCGCTGGTGCTGTGGGATCTGGCGCACTCGGCCGGCGCGGTGCCTGTCGATCTGAAGATGGCCGATGCGGACTTCGCCGTGGGCTGCGGCTACAAGTACCTGAACGGTGGCCCCGGCGCGCCGGCTTTCGTGTGGGCGCATCCCCGCCACACGGCGCGCATGGACCGCGACCAATTGCGGCAACCCTTGTCGGGCTGGTTCGGTCACAAGGCGCCGTTCGAGTTCACGCCCGACTACCGGCCTGCGCTCGGCATTCAACGTTTTGCCTGCGGCACGCCACCGGTGCTGTCGATGTCTGCGCTCGACTGCGGGGTCGATGTGTTCCTGAAAGCCGAAGCGCTCGGTGGCATGGCCGCGTTGCGCCGCAAGTCGCTCGCACTCACCGCGTTGTTCACCGAACTGGTCGAAACACGCTGCGCCGATCATGGCCTGACGCTCGTCACGCCGCGCGAGCCCGCGTCACGTGGCAGCCAGGTCAGCTTCGCGCACGAACACGGTTACGCGATCATGCAGGCTCTGATTGCACGCGGCGTGATCGGCGACTTCCGTGCCGGCGAGCCTGGCGCAGCCCCCGAGTCGTCGCACCTGCTGCGCTTCGGCTTCACGCCGCTCTACACCCGCTTCGCCGAAGTATGGGACGCGATCGAACACCTGCGGCAGGTTCTGACCAGCGGTGAATGGCGCGAAGCGCGCTTCAACCAGCGCGCCGCCGTCACCTGAGCCCTGCCATGACCAGCCCCACCGAAAAAATCGTCACTGAGGAAGGCGCGCAGCTCGACTTCTCGAAGGACATGAGCTACAGCGACTACCTGCACCTGGACGAGATCCTGCACGCGCAGCACCCGCTCTCGCCGGCGCACGACGAGATGCTCTTCATCGTCCAGCACCAGACCAGCGAGCTGTGGATGAAGCTGCTGCTGCACGAGCTCGGCGCCGCCGTGCGTTGCG
>JANYFX010000088.1 GCA_025359585.1 Rhizobacter sp.
TTCCGATGGCATTTTTCGGTGGCACGGTGGGCGCAATCTACCGGCAGTTTTCGGTGACGCTGATTTTGACCATGGGTTTTTCGGCACTACTCGCGTTGACGTTGACGCCGGCCTTGTGCGCCACCTTGCTGAAGCCGGTCGAGGCCGGCTCGCACCTGGAGAAGAAGGGCTTCTTCGGCTGGTTCAACCGCGGTTTCAAGTCGACGGCCAAGGGTTATGAGGGCTGGGTCGCGCGCATCCTGAAGCGTGCCGGCCGCTTCATGATCATCTACGTGGCGATCGGCGTGGCGGTGGGGCTGCTGTTCGTGCGCCTGCCCACGTCGTTCCTGCCGAACGAAGACCAGGGCTACATCATCGCCAACGTGCAGCTGCCGCCGGGCGCGACCCAGTCGCGTACGCTCGAGGCGATGAAGCAGGCCGAAGCCTTCTTCCTGAAACAGCCCGAAGTGGCAAGCATGGTCAGTGTGCTCGGCTTCAGCTTCTCGGGAACGGGCCAGAACGCCGCGCTCGCCTTCGTGCCGCTGAAGGACTGGAGTGAGCGTGACGGCGCCGGCCAGTCGGCGCAGGCGCTCGCCGGCCGCGCGTTCGGCGCGCTGATGAGCGTGCGCGACGCGTTCATCTTCGCGCTCAGCCCGCCGCCGATCCCCGAGCTCGGCAACGCCACCGGTTTCACCTTCCGCTTGCAAGACCGCGGCGGCAACGGCCACGACGCGCTCGTCGCGGCGCGCAACCAACTGCTCGGCATGGCCTCGCAGAGCAAGATCCTCGCGGGCGTGCGCCCCGACGGTCTGGAAGACGCGCCGCAGTTGCAGCTCGACATCGACCGCGACAAGGCGCAGGCGCTCGGCGTCGACTTCAGCGCGGTCAACACGGCGCTGTCGGCCTCGCTCGGCTCGGCCTACATCAACGACTTCCCGAACGCCGGCCGACTGCAACGGGTGGTGGTGCAGGCCGATGCGCCCGAGCGCATGCAGCCCGACGACCTGTTGCGCATCAACGCGCTGAACAGCAAGGGGCAGCCGGTGCCGCTGTCGGCCTTTGCAAGCACACGCTGGCTCACCGGCCCGGTGCAGACGGTGCGCTACAACGGCTACCCGACGATGCGGATCTCGGGAGACGCCGCGCCGGGCCAGTCGACCGGCCAGGCGATGATCGAGATGGAAACGCTGGCGAAAAAACTGCCGGCCGGCTTCGGCTTCGAATGGACCGGGCAGTCGCGTGAAGAGCGCCTCGCGGGTTCGCAGGCCTACATCCTGTACGGCTTCGCGATCCTGGCGGTCTTCTTGTGCCTCGCGGCGCTGTACGAGAGCTGGACCATCCCGCTCGCGGTGATCATGGTCGTGCCGCTGGGTGTGCTCGGCGTGGTGCTCGGCACGATGTTCCGCGGTCTCGCGAACGATGTGTACTTCCAGGTCGGGCTGATCACGATCATCGGCCTGTCGGCGAAGAACGCGATCCTGATCATCGAGTTCGCGAAAGACCTCGAGGCCGAGGGCAAGAGCCCGGTCGAGGCGGCGCTGGCGGCCGCGCACCTGCGCTTTCGCCCGATCATCATGACCTCGCTGGCCTTCATCCTCGGCACCCTGCCGCTGGCGCTCGCCAGTGGTGCCGGCTCGGCGAGCCAGCGTGCGATCGGCACCGCAGTGATCGGCGGCATGATCACGGCCGTCGCGCTCGCGGTGCTGTTCGTGCCGGCGTTCTTCGTCGTCGTGCGGTCGGTGTTCAAGAAGAGCAAGGTCAAGCCGCACCGCGGCCCGTCACTCACACACGACACGCCACCCGCCCCGGTGCAGGAGGGCTCATGATGAAAGAGACAATCCTTGTGAAACGCACCGGCACGCTGTCGGCGCTGGCCACCAGCCTGGTGCTGGGCGGTTGCATGAGCTTCATCCCGGCCTACGAGCGGCCCGCCGCGCCGGTGGCCGCGGCCTACGCGCCGGAACTGACACCTGCCGGTGCGGCAGGTGTCACCGCCGCCGCCGACATCGATTGGCAGCGCTACTTCACCGACGCGCGCCTGAAGCGCCTGATCGAGATCGCGCTCGCGAACAACCGCGACCTGCGCGTCGCGGTGCTCAACATCGAACAAGCGCGGGCGGCCTACCAGATCAAGCGTGCCGACGAATTGCCGTCGATCGGTGCCGGCTTCACCGCGCAGCGCAGCGCGGCATCGAACGGCGGACTCGTGAACACCTACGCGGTGGGCCTGCAGGTCAGCGGCTACGAGCTCGACTTTTTCGGCCGCGTGCGTTCGCTGAGCCAGGCCGCGCTGTCGCAATACCTCGCGACCGAAGCCTCGCGCAAGACGGTGCAGATCGTGCTGATCGCGGGGGTCGCGAACACCTACGTCAGCCTGCTCGCCGACGAAGAGCTGCTGCGCGTGACGCGCGAGACGCTGGCAACACGCGAAGATTCGTTCAAGCTCACCAAGCTCAAGTTCGACAACGGCGCGTCGTCGGAGCTCGACTTCCGCCAGTCGGAGCAGCTGCTCGAAGGCGCGCGGGCCACGCTCGCGCAAACCCAGCGCCAGCGCGCGCTCGACGAGAACGCGCTGGTCTTGCTGCTGGGCCAGGCGCTGCCGGCCGACCTGCCAGCGGCCCTGCCGCTGGCGGCGCAGCAAGGTCTGGCCGAGCTGCCCGCCGGTTTGCCCTCCGATCTGCTGACGCGCCGGCCCGACGTGCTGGCGGCCGAGCAGCAACTGCTCGCCGCCAACGCCAACATCGGCGCGGCGCGTGCGGCCTTCTTCCCGCGCATCGCGCTGACGGCGAACGCGGGCACGGCGAGTACCGAACTCTCGGGCCTGTTCAAGAGCGGCACGTTCGCGCTCACCGGCACCGCCACGCTGCTGCAGCCGATCTTCGACGCGGGCCGCAACCAGGCGAACCTTGCAGTGGCCAAGGTCAACAAGGACATCGCGATCGCGCAGTACGAAAAAGCGATCCAGACCGCGTTCCGCGAAGTCTCGGACTCACTCGCCGGCCGGTCCACGCTGGGCGAACAACTGCGCGCGCAAACAGCCCAGGCCAACGCCGCACAGGTGAGCTACAAACTCGCCGACCTGCGCTACCGCAACGGTGCGTCGAGTTACCTCGACGTGCTCGACGCGCAGCGCAACTACTTTGCCGCGCAGCAGGCCGCGGTGCAAGTGCAGGCGCTGCAGGCGCAGAACCTGGTCACGCTGTACAAGGTGCTGGGCGGCGGCTGGACCGAGCCGGTGCGCGCCAGCAACTGATTCGCGCCAGTCTGCTCAGAACTTGGCCACCGGCAACAGCGCGGGGAAGTCGGCCACGGCCTTCTTTTTCCACGCGTCGATCGCGGTCGCCATCTCTGCCGTGTCGAAGATCGAACTCTGCAGCAAGGTCATCTGCTGCAAGGCCGACGCGGTGCCGTGATCGCGCGCGTGGTTGAGCGCGAGCTTGCTTCCGGCGATCGCCAGCGGTGACTTGGCGGCGATGTTCTTCGCAAGCTGCATCGCGTGGGCGAGCAGCGCCTCGGCGTCGGGCAAGACCGCGTTGACCAGACCGACCGCCAGCGCGCGTTCCGCGCTCATGCGGTCGCCCGTGTAGGCCATCTCGCGCGCAACACCCTGCGGCACGATCTTCATCAAGCGCTGCAACACGCCGAGGTCGGCCATCATGCCGATGTGAATCTCCTGCACGGTGAAAAACGCGTCGGCCGTGCACAAGCGAATGTCGCAGGCCGTGGCCAGGTCGAGCGCGCCGCCGATGCAGCCGCCCTGGATTGCGCAGATCACCGGGAAGCGCGCTTCGTCGATGGCCGTGAAGCAGTCGATCAGCTTGCGCAGCGTGTCCTGGAAGTTGAGCCGCGCGCGGGCCGTGCCGGTGACGAGCAGCGCGTCGTCGCCACCGAACACGTCGAGCGCCATGCCGGCGCAAAAGTGTTTGCCGGTGGACGAGATCACGAGCACGCGGGCCTCGCCCGCGTCGTGCAGCGCACGCACCGCGTCGCGCAAGGCCGGGAAGAAGGGCGGCGCCATCGTGTTCAGGCGCTCCGGCCGGTTGAGCTGCAGGTGGGCGATGCCCGCAGCGGTGGTCAGCGTGAAGAAGTCGTTCATGAACAGGTGGGCGTGGCCCCGGAAAATTTGTGTGCACTACTGTGCCGCACAGGCGTGCCAGTCGACCAGCGGACAAGCCCTCGGCATACAAATTCGGCGGTGTGTCCCTACACTCGCGGCGATGCGCCCGAACCTCACCACCGCCGATGGCCTGCAACTCCACGTTCGCGAATGGCCCACCACCAACGCGCGCGGCACGGTGTTGATCGTGCACGGTCTCGGCGAACACATCGGCCGCTACGTGCATGTGGCGGCGCAGCTCAACGCCTGGGGCTGGTCGGCCGTGGGTTACGACCACCGCGGCCACGGCGGCAGCGAAGGCGCGCGCGGTGAGCTGCACCACAGCGACGATCTGCTGAACGACCTGGCTTCGATGATCGACTCGGTGCGTGCCAAAAGCCCCGGCCCGCTGGTCTTGCTCGGCCACAGCATGGGCGGGCTGGTGGCGGCGCGCTTCGTCGCGGGTGCGTCGCTGCCCGGCGCACCGGCGTGGTCGCGGACTGTCGACGCGCTGGTGCTCTCGTCGCCCGCGCTCGACGCCGGCACCACCGCGTGGCAAAAACTGCTGCTCTCGGTGCTGGGCCCGCTGGCGCCGAACCTGGCGGTCAGCAACGGCCTGAAACCGACCTGGATCTCGCGCGACGCCGCCGTGGTGGGCGCCTACATGGCCGACCCGTTGGTGCACGACCGCATCGCGCCGCGGCTGGCGCGTTTCATCGTCGATGCCGGCGAGTGGGTGCGCGCGAACGCTGCGACGTGGTCGGTGCCGACGCTGCTGCTCTACGCCGGAAGCGACCGCTGCGTGGTGCCCGCCGGCAGCCGCGCGTTGGCTGCTGCGGCGCCCAAGGCGCTCTTCACGGTGCAGGAGTTCAAGCCGCTGTACCACGAGATCTTCAACGAACCCGAGCAGGCCGAAGTGTTCGCCGTGCTCGGCGGCTGGCTGGCGCGGCTCGGGCGCACGTGAGCGCTGCAGGCAGTGTGCCGAACGGCAGCGCTGCGAAGTCTTAAACTGGCTGCCGGTCCCACCGAAGGAGAAGCCCATGAACGCTCGCGATCCCCTGCTGCCCGTGCAACCCGACGAAGCCAGCGCGCTCGCCGCCTTTGCCGCGAAGACCTGGGACGACGAGATCGTGCCGCTGGTCACGAGCTACATCGCCATTCCCGCCAAGAGCCCGATGTTCGACGCCGACTGGGCCGCCAACGGCCACATCGAAAAGGTGATCCGTGACGCCGCGATCTGGGTCGAGAGCAAGAAGGTCGCGGGCCTCAAGCTCGAAGTGGTGCGCATCGAAGGCCGCACGCCGGTGATCTTCTTCGAGGTGCCGGCCACGAAAGCCGGCAGCACCGACACGATCTGCCTCTACGGCCACCTCGACAAACAACCCGAGTTCAACGGCTGGCGCAACGACCTCGGGCCGTGGACGCCGAAGTACGTCGACGGCCTGCTCTACGGCCGTGGCGGCGCCGACGACGGCTACGCGGTCTACGCGTCGCTGACCGCGATCATGGCGCTCGACAAGCTCGGCATTCCGCGCCCGCGCTGCGTCGGCATCATCGAAAGCTGCGAAGAGAGTGGCTCGTTCGACCTGCCCGCCTACATCGACGCACTCAAGCCCCGCCTCGGCAACGTCAGCCTCGTCGTGTGTCTCGACAGCGGCGCCGGCAACTACGACCAGTTGTGGCTAACGACCAGCCTGCGCGGCATGGTCAGCGGTGTGCTGAAGGTCGAGATCCTGACCGAAGGTGTGCACTCGGGTGATTCGAGCGGCCTGGTGCCATCGAGCTTTCGCATCCTGCGCCAGGTGCTCGACCGGCTCGAAGACAGCAAGACCGGCGAGCTGCTGCCGCAGAGTTTTCACTGCGAGATTCCGGCCGACCGTGTCGAGCAGACGCGCGCCACCGCGCAGATCCTCGGCACGCAAGTCTGGCAGCGTTTCCCATGGGCCTGCGGTGCCGATGGTGGCGCCACGCTGCCGACCACCACCGACCCGCTGCAGGCGCTGCTGAACCGCACCTGGAAGCCGACGCTGAGCGTGACCGGCGCCGACGGCTTTCCCGAGTTGAAGAACGCCGGCAACGTGCTGCGGCCCTACACCGCGTTCAAGCTGAGCCTGCGCCTGCCGCCGCTGATCGAAGGCAACGAAGCGGCGATCAAGCTGAAGGCGCTGCTCGAAGACAACGCGCCCTACAACGCGAAGGTGACTTTCGAACCCGACGGCCGCGCTGGCGCTTTCGGTGCCACCGGCTGGAACGCACCGAGCCTGTCGCCATGGCTCGAAGACGCACTCAACAGCGCGTCGCAAGCGCACTTCGGCGCGCCCTGTGGCTACATCGGGCAGGGCGGCACGATCCCGCTGATGAGCATGCTGCAGAAGAGTTTCCCGGCCGCGCAGATGATGGTCTGCGGTGTGCTCGGCCCGAAGAGCAACGCGCACGGCCCGAACGAATTCCTGCACGTGCCGTATGGCAAGAAGCTCACGGCGGCGGTGGCGCAGGTGATGGCGGCGTGCGCGTGAAGGGCTCGACTGCACGATGAGTTTGATTCACGGCCGCCGCTCGCTCTTGCTCGCCTCGCTCGCCGCCATGGCCGACATCGCCAACGCCCAATCGCCGGTGCGGCGCATGCCGGTGATCTTCATCGGCCACGGCAGTCCCATGAACGCGATCAGCGACAACCCGTTCACGCGCGCATTGCAGGCCTAGGGCGCGGCGCTGCCACGGCCGACCGCGATCCTCTCGGTCTCGGCCCATTGGCTCACGCCGGGGCAGACGCTCGTGACCGTCGACGAACGGCCGAAGACGATCCACGATTTCGGCGGTTTCCCGCGCGAGCTGCACGAGATGCAGTACCCGGCGCCCGGCGCGCCAGCGATCGCGCGTGAAGCCGCTCTGCGCGTGAAGCAGAGCCTCACGCAGGGCAGCGACCAGTGGGGCTTGGACCATGGCACCTGGAGTGTGTTGCACCACCTGTTCCCGAAGGCCGACATACCGGTGTTCCAGTTGTCGATCGACTACGACCGGCCCGGTGCGTTCCACCATGCCGTCGGCCGTGACCTGAGCGCGCTGCGCGAAAAGGGCGTGTTGATCATGGGCAGCGGCAATGTCGTGCACAACCTGCGCGCGACCGACCGCAACGCGCCTGTGGGACCAACCGCCTCACGCCCCTGGGCGCAGGCCTTCGACGACGCGTTCAAGAGCGCGCTGGCCGGGCGTGACGACAAGGCCTTGATGAACTACACGAAGCTGCCCGGCGCCGAGATGGCCGTGGCCACGCCCGACCACTACTACCCGGTGCTGTACGCGCTCGGCGCGGCGGCGCCGAACGAAGCGGCGAAGACGATGTTCGAGGCGTTTCACGCGGGCACGCTGAGCATGCGTTGCCTGCAGTTCGGCTGATCAGCGCGCCGCGGCTTCGAGGCCGAGCATCGAGCGCGCGACCGCCTCGGCGACTTCGATGCCGTCCACGCCCGCCGACATGATCCCGCCCGCATAACCCGCGCCTTCACCGGCGGGGTACAAGCCCTTGACGTTCAGACTCTGGAAGTGGCGCCCGCGCGTGATGCGCAGCGGCGACGAGGTGCGTGTCTCCACGCCGGTGAGCACCGCGTCCGGCATCGCGAATCCCTTGATCTGGCGCTCAAACGCGGGCAGCGCTTCTCGCAATGCGGTGATCGCGTAATCGGGCAGGCTCGGGTTGCCGCGTTCACCCAGATCGGTGAGCTTCACGCCCGGCTTGTACGATGGCAGCACGCTGCCGAAGGCCGACGACTTCTGCCCCTTGATGAAGTCGCCGACCAGTTGCCCCGGCGCTTCGTAGTTGCCGCCGCCGAGTTCGAACGCGCGCGACTCCCACAGGCGCTGGAAAGCCATGCCATCGAGCGGGTTCACCGTGCCCTCATGCAGGCCATCCTGCCGATAGTCCTGCGGCGTGATGCCGACGACGATGCCGGCATTCGCGTTGCGCTCGTTGCGCGAGTACTGGCTCATGCCGTTGGTGACGACACGGCCGGGCTCGGACGTGGCGGCCACGACCGTGCCGCCCGGGCACATGCAGAAGCTGTAGACCGAGCGGCCGCCCTTGCTGTGGTGCACCAGTTTGTAGTCGGCCGCGCCGAGGATGGCGTTGCCGGCGTTCGGCCCGAAGCGCGCGGCGTCGACGAGGCTTTGCGGGTGCTCGATGCGAAAGCCGATCGAAAACGGCTTGGCTTCCATGAACACACCCCGTTCGTGCAGTACCGCGAAGGTGTCGCGTGCGCTGTGGCCGAGTGCGAGCACCACGTGGTCAGCGGCAATCTGCTCGCCGCCGTTCAAGGTCACACCGCGGATGTGGCCGTTTTCGATCAGCACGTCGGTGACCCGCTGTTCGAAGCGAACCTCGCCGCCGAGCGCGATGATCTCCGCCCGCATCTTCTCGACCACGCCGACGAGCCGGAACGTACCGATGTGCGGCTTGGCAACGAACAGGATTTCTTCCGGCGCACCGGCCTTCACGAACTCGTGCAGCACCTTGCGCGTCAGATGCCGCGAGTCGCTGATCTGGCTCCACAGCTTGCCGTCGGAAAACGTGCCGGCGCCTCCTTCACCGAATTGCACGTTCGACTCCGGGTTCAACACGTTCTTGCGCCACAAACCCCAGGTGTCCTTGGTGCGTTCGCGAACCTCCTTGCCCCGCTCCAGCACGATTGGCCGCAAGCCCATCTGCGCGAGGACCAGTGCGGCGAAGATGCCGCAGGGCCCGAAGCCGACGACCAGCGGGCGTGGCCCTGTCAGCCCGCCGGCCGCCGCTTGGCCGATGAAGTGGTAACTCGTGTCGGGCGTGGGCCGGATGTGCGGCTGGCCTTCGAGCCGCTTGGATACCGAGGCTTCATCGAGCAACTCGCAATCGACGGTGTAGGTCAACACCACGGCGCTCTTCTGGCGCGCGTCGTAGCTGCGCTTGAAGATGCTGAAGTTCTTCAGCGCCGCGTTGTCGATCCCCAGGCGCGCGGCGATGGCCGAGCGCAGTGCGTCCTCGGCGTGGTCGAGCGGCAGGCGGACTTCGGTGATGCGGAGCATGGGCGTGCGCGAACGAGGCTCAAGCCCGCAGTGGTGGCGGCAGCTTGTCGTCAGGGGTTTCCGGCGCTTCGGTGTGCAGCATCTCGTCGATGGGCTCGCTGCTCGGCGGATCGCTGTCGTCGGCCGCGCGCAAGGCCGCCACACTCGGCGCGTCCTGCGGCAGGAAACCTCCCGACTGGTGTTTCCACAGCAACGCGTAGTGGCCGTTCAGCCGCAGCAGCTCGTCGTGCGTGCCCTGTTCGATGATGCGGCCTTGCTCCAGCACGATCAGCCGGTCCATGCGCGCGATGGTCGAGAGCCGGTGCGCGATCGCGATCACGGTCTTGCCTTCCATCAGGCCGAGCAGCTGGTCCTGAATCGCGAGTTCGACTTCGCTGTCGAGCGCCGACGTGGCTTCGTCCAGCACCAGGATCGGCGCGTCTTTCAGCACCACGCGTGCGATCGCGATGCGCTGGCGCTGGCCGCCGGAAAGTTTGACG
>JANYFX010000117.1 GCA_025359585.1 Rhizobacter sp.
AGGACGCCGTCTACGACCTCGTCGGCAAGCAGGAGCAGCCGGCTAACGTACTCGACGTAGCGGACGCGTGCCTCGCGGAAGCGCGCATCGGACTCGTGCAAGTAATAGTCGCGGTTCGGCAGGCCCAGGCCGCCCTGCCACAGCGAGGGCACGTAGCGGCTCGAATCGCGGTCGTCCAGCCCGATCGCCACAGAAATCGGCGAGCCGGCACCGAGGCGCACGAGACGGCCGAAGGTCATGGCGAGCTGCCGGCGGTCGGTGATGGCGCGGATCGCGGCGAGCTCGTCGGCCAGCGGCTTCAGGCCGCGTTTGTCGAGCGTGGGTTCGTCCATGAAGCTCGCGTAGAGGTCGTCGATGCGGGCCGCATCGGCGTCGCTGTTGCGGCTCGCCGCGGCCTGCTCGACGAGCACGCGCAACTGGCCTTGCGTGCGCTCGTGAACTTCCGAGAGGCCGCCGATGTAGGCGCGGTCGGCGGGCATCGACGTGGTCTTCAGCCAGCGCCCGTTCGCATAACGAAAGAGATCGTCTTGCGGGCGCACCGACGGGTCCATCCCGCTGCGGTCGATGCCGGCGCGGGCGGTGGCGGCGGCAGGCTGCGCGACCGCGCTGGCCAACGCACCGGAGAGCAGCGCGGCAACAATGAACTTCACCATATCGACACCCGCTCTTGCGGTGGCAGGTACAACTTGTCGCCGGGTTTCAGATCGAAGGTGGAATAGAAGCCCGGGTGGTTGCGTACCACGCCGTTGACGCGAAACTCGTTCGGCGAATGCGGGTCGGACTTGATCTGTCGCAGCACCGATTCGTCGCGCGCCTTGCCACGCCGCAGTTGCGCGAAGCCGAAGAAGAAGCGCTCGTCGCCGGAGAGGCCGTCGATCACCGGCGCGTCTTTGCCGCCGAGCGAGGCGCGGTAGGCCTTGAACGCGATCACGAGACCGGAGTTGTCGGCGATGTTCTCGCCCAGCGTGAGTTCACCGTTGAGCGTGTAGCCGGGCACCGGCACGAAGGCGGCGTACTGCGCCACGAGGGCGCGGGTCTTGGCGGCGAAGCGGGCGCGGTCTTCCGCCGTCCACCAGTCGCGCAGGTTGCCCTGGCCGTCGTACTGGCTGCCCTTGTCGTCGAAGCCATGGCTGATCTCGTGGCCGATCACGGCACCGATGGCGCCGAAGTTGACCGCGTCGTCGGCGCGTGCGTCGAAGTACGGTGGCTGCAGCACGGCGGCCGGGAACACGATCTCGTTCATCGTGGCGTTGTAGTAGGCGTTGACGGTCTGCGGCGTCATGTGCCACTCGGCGCGATCGACCGGGCCGCCGAGCTTGGCGATGTCGCGCGCGGCGTCGAAAGCGCGGGCGCGCTTGACGTTGCCGAGCAGGTCGTCGCGCGTGATCTTGAGCGCGCTGTAGTCGACCCAGCGTTTCGGGTAGCCGATCTTCGGGCTGAAGGTGGCGAGCTTGGCCTGTGCTTCTTTTTTCGTCGCCGGGCTCATCCAGTCGAGCGCGTCGATGCTGCTCTTGTAGGTCGCCATCAATGCCGCGACGAGGCGCTCGACACGCGCCTTGTTCTCGGCCGAGAAGTGCTGGCCGACGTAGAGCTGGCCGAGCGCTTCGCCGAGCGAGTCTTGCACCAGCACCACGCCGCGTTGCCAGCGGGTGCGGTTCTGCGACGTGCCGCTCAAGGTGGTGCCGACGAACGCGAAGCGGGCATCGACGAAAGCGGGGCCGAGATAGGGCGCATAGGCGTGCAGCAAGTGGGTGCGCGCGTAGGCTTTCCAGGTGGCGAGCGGCGTGGTGGTGGTCAGTGTGCCGACCGCTTCGACGTAGCTCGGCTGGCGCACGATCAAAGCCTCACCCTTGCTGCCGGTGAAGCCGGTCTCCGTGAGCCAGCCGGTCCAGTCGATGCCAGGCGCCAGTTTGCTCAGCGCGGCCGGGTCGAGCCGGTTGTAGTTCTTGACCGGCTGGCGGTTTTCGACGCCGGTCCATTGCGCGCGCGCGAGTTCCGTTTCGAGCGCGAGCACGTCCTGCGCGAGGGCTTGCGCGCGCTGCGCGTCGGCTTCGCCCGACAGCTTGAGCAGCGTGGCGAGGTAGACGAGGTACTGCTCACGCGCTTGTCTGAAGCGTGTGTCGTCGAGTTTCAGGTAGGAGTCGCGATCGGGCAGGCCCAGGCCGCTCTGCGTCAGATAGGGAACATAACGTGTGGCTTGACGGGCGTCCTGGCCGACGTAGTAGGCAACGGGCATCGACGCGCCCAGGCGCAGCAACGTGGCGCTCAACGCACCGAGCTGGCGCGGCTGCGTGAGCGCGGCGATGGCTGCAAGTTCGGCGTCGAGGGGGCGCAGGCCGGCCTTCTCGACCGCGGCTTCATCCATGAAGCTCGCGTACAGGTCACCGACCTGGCGCGCCTGCGGGGTGGCGGGGTCGTGCGCGGCGGCATCGATCAGCGCGCGCAATTGCACCTGCGTCTTTTCATGCAGTTCGGCCGAGGAGCTGATGCTCGGGCGGTCCGCCGGGATCGGCGTATTTTTCAACCACAGGCCGTCGACATGGCGGAAGAAGTCGTCCTGCGGGCGCACCGACGGGTCGACGGCGCCGAGGTCGATGCCGCTGTTGGGTGCGGTGGGCTGCGCGGTGGTCAAGGTCAACGGGGCGCACAGCAGGCCCATGAACAACACGAGCGTTCGCGTGGATCGATGCAGCTTCAATCAAGTCTCCTGGGTGGCCCGGTAGGGCGCCGTTGCGAAGGGCCGCGCCGGGTGGGAGCGACGCGAGACTGTAGCGGCTTGGCGCTGCACACGCGGCCGGGGAAAACAGCAACGGCGCCCGAAGACGCCGTTGCCTGCTGGACCCGTTCAGCCTTCGATCAAACCGCCGCCTTCACCTTCAGCCGCCACGCATGCAGCAGCGGCTCGGTGTAGCCACTCGGTTGTGCCAGCCCCTTGAAGACCAGATCGCTCGCTGCCTGGAACGCCGCCGAGTTGTCGAAGTTGCCGCCCATCTTCTTGTAAAGCGGGTCGCCTGCGTTCTGCTTGTCGACCACCTTGGCCATGCGCTTGAGCGTGGACTTGACCTGCGCTTTTTTCACCACCCCGTGGTGCAGCCAGTTGGCCATGTGCTGGCTGCTGATGCGCAGCGTGGC
>JANYFX010000566.1 GCA_025359585.1 Rhizobacter sp.
AAGGCGCAGCCTTTTGGGCATCCCCTCGATGGAAGGGTTAGGCGTCGCTGCGCGCAAACAACTGAACCAGTAGCCAACCGAGGAAAAGACCAATGCACGGACCTGCTACCCAGGTAAGCATGACAGAAGAAGACATGGGCCTTGGAAACTGCTCGAACCCGGTGGCTACCAGGCTCAGGACGACGAGCGCTATTGGCACCATGAGCGACCTGCGTGGAGAGAGCATAGCTGCAAGGCACCCAGCCACTACCGACCCAAGAAAGACTGAGGCTTGAAGCACATACCAGACTGGATGACTGCTGTCGCTCGGCTCCTCCAGCCACAGCGACTTGTTCTCGGTTTCGAGCGAGAAGTAGCGCACCCCTACGAGAACCACAATGGGAAGAATTGTCTTCAAACCGAGTTGGGCTAGCCATCCGACGATGAGGCCTAGCCACACGGACCGCTTGATGAAAGCGGGGGATGAACGTGGTTCGGACATTCTCGTGACGCCTAACGTTTGACATGAGGGGTGACTAAAAGGCGCAGCCTTTTAGGCATCCCCTCGATGGAAGGGTTAGGTGGCTGCGTGGAGAATGGCACCGCTCTTCTTGCATAAATACTCTGCCTGACCCCGAAACACATGGCTGACCAGGCTCTCGCCGATCTGGCCCCAGTTTCGTGAGCATGGAGTTCAACGCGAGATACCGACGACTCAAGCTCCGAGCGCATATTGCTACTTGTCCTTGTTCTGAATTCCATCGTCTAGCTTGTGCTCGATGACGAGACCAATGATGCAGCACAGAACGACAATGAAGGCTTGAACTACTACGAGATCTTGTGTAGGGAACGCCCAATGCAGAATAGCGGCCACTCCAATGCCGACCACGCAGCCTATCCCAGCTCCGGGATTGAGAAGAACGTCGGCAATACTCATGATGGTGTTCTAGGGCGGTTTCAAGCTTGAAGTGCAACACCGGCGATGTTGTTGAGTTTGAGTTGCGAGAACACTTCGAGAGGGGTTTTGAAGCCGAGGATCTTGCGAGGACGGGTGTTCAAAGCGTACTCGAAGGAGGAGAGTTGTTGTTGAGTGAAGTGGCTGAGGTCGGAACCCTTGGGCAGGTACTCGCGGATCAGGCCGTTGGCATTCTCGTTCGAGCCCCGCTGCCACGGGCTATGCGGATCGCAGAAGAAGATGTCCATGCGAAGACGCCTGGCCAAAGTGTCGTGCAGAGCCATCTCGGTGCCTTGATCGTAGGTGAGGGTTTTGCGAAGACCAGGCGGTATGGAACGAAGTCTGCGGGAGAAGCCGTCCAGGATCGAAGTGGCGCCAGCACCATCGAGTTTGACCAGCATGACAAAGCGACTGGTTCGCTCTACCAGCGTGCCCACGGCCGAGGCATTGGCGGAGCCTTTGACGAGGTCCCCCTCCCAGTGACCCGGAACGATGCGAGCGGCAACCTCTGGCGGGCGCAGATCGATTGAAGTCATACCCTGTAGCCCGGTAAAGCGAGCTGAGCCGCGTGAGCGCGGCAATCGCCCCGCGTGGCTCTTGCGCAGCAGCTTGACCAACTCGGTGCGCAGCGCACCGCGGGGCTGTGCGTAGATGGCGCAATAGATCGTCTCGTGGCTGATGCGCAGCGGGCTGGAGTCCATGGTCTTGAGTCTGCCGGCAATCTGCTCTGGCGACCAGTTTGCGCGCAGATGAGCCATGACGTGACGAGCGCAAGGCGAGCGCCACAATGGGTCGATCTTGCGCCGCTTGCGCCCAGTGCGTTTGCGACCGGCCACACGAACGTTCTGACCGAGCACGGCTTGGTAAAACGGTGAGTCAGGCGGAGCGGCTCTACGAATCTCGCGGGAGATGGTCGATGGGCTCACGCCCAAGGACAAGGCCACAGACCTCTGGCTATGACCGCCTGAGAGTAGAGACTGAATCGACCAGCGGTTGGACTCGGTCAGTTGTGTGTAGTGAATTCCCATGGTGCAGCACCTTAGCTTGATGCAGGTGTTGCACTTCAGACTTGAGCGGGCCCTGACGCCTAACGTTTGACATGAGGGGGCCGCAAAAGGCGCAGCCTTTTGGGCATCCCCTCGATGGAAGGGTTAGAACTCATGTGCTGCGTGAGCGCGGTGGATTCGCCGGAGACCCGCTCGCGCCTCTGGCGTAGCTCTGCGAAGCGAGGTGCGGACAAATGCTGCGCCATCGGATGCT
>JANYFX010000128.1 GCA_025359585.1 Rhizobacter sp.
ATGATGGGTTCCCAAACAGCTCCAACGCTCAGGGCCAATGGCCGGGCGTTTGCCCAAATCTCGCAATTTCATCCAGAGCTCACCGCCTTTCGGCGTGACCTGCACGCCCACCCTGAACTGGGCTTTGAAGAGGTCTATACCGCTGCGCGTGTCAAAGAGTCGCTGCAGGTTTGTGGCGTGGACGCCGTGCATACAGGCATAGGCAAGACCGGGTTGGTGGCAACGATCAAAGGCCGGGGGGGCAACAGCTCCAAAATGGTGGGTCTGCGGGCCGACATGGATGCCTTGCCGATCACTGAGCTCAATGATTTTGCGTGGAAGTCCGCCCAGTCCGGCCTGATGCACGGCTGTGGCCACGACGGCCATACCGCTATGCTGGTCGGCGCTGCGCGTTATCTGGCAGAGACCCGTAACTTCGACGGCACGGCGGTGCTGATTTTCCAACCGGGCGAGGAAGGGTATGCCGGTGCAAGGGTCATGATTGAGGATGGCTTGTTTGACCGGTTTCCGGTGCAATCCGTTTACAGCATGCACAACTGGCCAGCGATGCGCCCGGGCACCGTGGGCATGACAACCGGTCCGATGATGGCGTCCGCAGACCGTATCACGATTGAGATTTCGGGTCGCGGCGGCCATGGTGCGCATCCTTACCAAACGATTGATCCGGTTATCGTCGCGGCGCACATCATTACCGCCATACAGAGCATTGTGTCGCGCAATGTGCGCGCCACGGAAAGCGCGGTCATCAGTATTTGCGCGATGCACGCCGGCGATTTGGGCGCCATGAGCGTGGTGCCGGGCAAGGCGACCCTGGTGGGCACCGTGCGCACGTTCAACCCTGCGGTGCAGGACCTTGTGGAACGCAGGTTGAAAGAGCTGTGCAGCGCCGTCGCGTTGGGCTTTGGCGCTACGGCTAGCGTCAATTACGAGCGTATCTACCCGGCAACCATCAATTCAGTGGCGGAGACCGCGTTTGCCGGCGATGTGGCGGAGAGCCTGGTTGGCCCCGACCATGTTGTGCGTGACCTGGAGCCCAGCATGGGCTCCGAAGATTTCTCCTTCATGCTGCAAGTCAAGCCCGGTGCCTACATGCGCATAGGCCAGGGTGCGGAGAACGGCGTTGGCAACTGCGCGCTGCACAACACCCGCTACGATTTCAACGACGACATATTGCCTCTGGGTGCGGCTTTGTATGCCAGCTTGGTGGAGCAGTCCATGCCTTTATCCGTGTCAGCCTGAGCCAAAGCGCTGTCCCGCAAGTTTTCGCAACAACAAGAGGAGATCTTCATGCATTTCAAGCAAAAGTTCGCGTTCGCTCTGGCCGGTACCGCATTGGCGGTTGCAGGCATGTCGGCCTCCGCGGTTACGCTGCGCATTGGCAACCAGGGCGATGCGCTGTCGATGGACCCGCATTCGCTGAACGAGTCGCTGCAGATCAGCGTGGATGAAAACGTGTACGAGCCTCTGGTGACCCGTGGTCGCGACTACAAGCTGGCACCTGCCCTGGCTACGGCATGGACGCAGACCGCACCGACGGTCTGGCATTTTGATTTGCGCAAAGGGGTGCAGTTCCACGATGGCACACCGTTCACCGCAGACGATGTGATCTTCAGCTTCGAGCGCGCCAAGAGCGACGGCTCGGACATGAAGACCTATGTGGGCCAGATCAAGGAGATCAAAAAGATCAACGACCACTCCATCGACATCATCACCAACGCGCCGTTCCCCATCCTGCCCGAGCTGTTCACACACTGGGACATCATGAGCAAGAAGTGGTGCGAGATCAATAACGCGACCAAGCCGGTAGACCGGCGCAAAGGTATTGAAAACGCAGCGTCATTCAAGGCCAACGGCACAGGCCCCTACCGCTTGCGCGAGCGCCAGCCCAATGTTCGCACCGTGTTTGCCCGCAACAACAACTACTGGGGCAAGATCGAAGGCAATGTTGACGAGGTGATCTTCAACGTCATTGGCAATGACAGCACCCGCGTGGCGGCATTGTTGTCGGGTGAAATTGATGTCATGGAGCCGGTGCCCGTGCAGGATGTGGAGCGCATCAAGTCGGCGTCCAGCCTCAAGGTTTTGCAGGGTCCCGAGTTGCGCGTCATCTTTTTGGGTATGGACCAAAAGCGCGACGAGCTGTTGTATTCGAATGTGAAGGGCAAGAACCCGTTCAAGGACAAGCGTGTGCGCCAGGCCTTCTACCAGGCCATCGACATCGACGGCATCAAGCGCACCGTGATGCGCGGTGCATCAACCCCCATCGCCGAGATGTTCCCCCCTGAAGTGAATGGCTTTGCCCCCGACCTGGCCAAGCGCCTGCCGTTTGATACCGAAGCCTCCAAAAAGCTGTTGGCGGAGGCGGGCTACCCCAATGGCTTTGAAGTGTCCATGAATTGCCCGAATGACCGCTATGTCAACGACGGCGCGATCTGCCAGGCCGTGGCGGCCAATCTGGCGCGCGTGGGCGTGAAGATCAAGCTGGAAGTGGAAACCAAGGGCACCTATTTCCCCAAGATCCTGCGCCGCGACACGAGCTTCTATCTGCTCGGCTGGACCCCGAGCACGGTGGACGCGCACGACGTGCTGGTGGCCATCATGTCCACGCCGAACGACAAGGGCCAGGGCCAGTTCAACCTCGGGGCGTACAGCAACGCCAAGCTCGACGAGCTGACGCTGAAGATCCAGTCGGAGACCGACGACAAGAAGCGCAACGAGATGATCCGTGAAGCCTTCAAGATCCACCAGGACGATGTCGGCCACATCCCGCTGCACCAGCAGGCGCTGGCCTGGGCTTACAGCAACAAGGTCACGCTGGTGCAACTGCCGAACAACTACATGAACTTCAAGTGGATCACGCTGAAGTCGAAGTGAGCCGCGAGGCTCGGGCTTTCCGCATGGCCACCACCGTTCGCGCGGGGCGCTGAAGGTGAGCACCACCGTGGCACCGGCCGCGCCCGGCGCCTGGGCGCGCTTTTTCGACGGCGATGTCTGGCACTCGTTTCGCAGCTCGCCGATGGCGATCGGCTCGGCGGTGGTGGCATTGGTGTGTGTGTTCTGCGCGCTCTTCGCCGGCGTCGTGGCGCCGCACAACCCGTTCGATCTGGCCACGCTGGAGTTGAGCGATTCGATGCTGCCACCGGCCTGGATGAACGGCGGTCAGGCCAAGTACCTGCTCGGCACCGACGAGCAGGGTCGCGATGTGTTCTCGGCGCTGATGTACGGCGCGCGCATCTCGCTGCTGATCGGCGGTGCGTCGGTCGTCGTCTCGGTGTTGATCGGTGTTTCGCTCGGCTTGCTCGCGGGTTATGCCGGCGGGCGCATCGATGCTTTCATCATGCGGGTGTGCGACGTGATGCTGTCGTTCCCGTCGATCCTGATCGCGCTGCTGATCGCCGGCGTGGGCCGGGCGCTGTTCCCGCAAGCGCATGACTCGCTCGCCTTCGGCGTGTTGATTCTCGCGATCGCCTTGCCCGGCTGGGTTCAGTACGCGCGCACCGTTCGCGGCTCGACCATGGTCGAACGCAACAAGGAATACGTGCAGGCAGCGCGTGTCGTCGGTGTCTCGCCGCTGCGCATCATGCGCAGGCACGTGCTGCCCAACGTGCTTGGCCCGGTGCTGGTGCTGGCCACCATCCATGTGGCGACCGCCATTCAAACCGAAGCGACGCTGTCATTCCTCGGTGTCGGCGTGTCGCCGACCTCGCCGTCCCTCGGTACCTTCATCAACGAAGGCAACAAACAGCTCTTCAGCGGCGCCTGGTGGCTCGTGATCTTTCCGGGCTCGATGCTGGTGCTGATCGCGCTCAGCATGAACCTGTTCGGCGACTGGCTGCGTGATGCCCTGAACCCGCGCCTGCGCTGAAAGCCAATGCCTTCCCCTCTCCTCGAAGTCAAGAACCTGCGCGTCGAGTTCCCGACGCGGCGTGGCACGCTGGTCGCGCTCGACGACATTTCCTTCGACATCGCGCCGGGTGAAATTCTCGGCGTGGTCGGCGAGTCGGGCGCCGGCAAGTCGCTCACCGGCTCGGCCATCATCGGCCTGCTCGATCCGCCGGGGCGCGTGGCTTCGGGCGAGATCCGCTTCGACGGCCGGCGCATCGACAACCTGCCTTACGAAGAGATGCGCAAGGTGCGCGGGCGCCAGATCGGCGCGATCTTCCAGGACCCGCTCACTTCGCTGAACCCGCTGTACACGATTGGCCGGCAACTGGTCGAGACGATCCAGACGCACTTGCCCGTCAATGCGGCCGAAGCACGCCAGCGCGCCATTCGGCTGCTCGAAGAGACCGGCATCCCGGCAGCCGAAGCACGCATCGACCAGTACCCGCACCAGTTTTCCGGCGGCATGCGCCAGCGGGTCGTGATCGCACTCGCATTGGCCGCCGAACCCAGGCTGATCGTCGCCGACGAGCCGACCACGGCACTCGACGTGTCGATCCAGGCGCAGATCATTTCGCTGCTCAAGCGCTTGTGCAAGGACCATGGCGCCGCGGTGATGCTCGTCACGCACGACATGGGCGTGATCGCCGAAACCTGCGACCGCGTGGCCGTGATGTACGCCGGCCGCATCGCAGAGATCGGGCCGGTGCACGACGTGATCCATTCGCCGGCGCACCCGTACACGGTCGGCCTGATGGGCTCGATCCCGGCGATGGACGATGACCGCGAGCGCCTGTTGCAGATCGACGGCTCGATGCCGCGGCTCACCGCCATTCCGAAGGGTTGTGCTTTCAACCCGCGCTGCCCGCGTGTCTTTGAGCGCTGCCGCAGCGAGCGGCCCGAGCTGATCGACGCCGGCCGAACACGTGCCGCCTGCTGGTTGCAAGCCGCGGACACGAAGGCGGCCGCATGAACACGAATGCAGACAGCGCCGTGGTCGTGCAGCCGCTCGTCGAAGTGCACGATTTGTCGAAGACCTTCGACGTGTCGGCGCCCTGGCTCAACCGCGTGGTCGAGCGCAAGCCGCGCCAGTTCGTGCACGCGGTCGATGGCGTGAGCTTCGCCATCGAGCGTGGCAAGACACTCGCATTGGTCGGTGAGTCGGGCTGCGGCAAGAGCACGGTGGCGCGCTTGCTGGTCGGCCTGTACGCGCCGACACGGGGGCGCGTGAGCTTCGATGGTGTCGACACCGCCGCCACATTCAAGTCCGCCAACGCGCAGACCTTGCGGCGCCGCATGCAGATGATTTTTCAGGACCCGTATGCGAGCCTGAACCCACGCTGGAAGGTGGCCGACATCGTCGGCGAGCCGCTCAGGGAACATGGGCTCGTTGCCGGCACGGGTGGTGTTTCATCAAAGCTGCGCGAAGACGCACTCAAGGCGCGCGTGGCCGAGTTGCTCTTGTCGGTCGGCATGGCCGGCGCCGACGTGGAGAAATTTCCGCACCAGTTTTCCGGAGGCCAGCGCCAGCGCATTTCGATCGCGCGCGCTTTGGCCACGCAGCCCGAGTTCCTGGTCTGCGACGAGCCCACGTCGGCGCTCGACGTGTCGGTGCAGGCCCAGGTGCTCAACATCATGAAAGACCTGCAGCGCAAGCAGGAGCTGACCTATCTTTTCATCTCGCACAACCTCGCCGTGGTGCGCCACGTGAGCGATCAGGTCGGCGTGATGTACCTCGGGCGCCTGGTCGAGCTGGCCGACAAGGCGGCGCTGTTTTCGACGCCGCGCCACCCATACACGCGCATGCTGCTGGATGCGATCCCCGACATCCACATGAGCGGCCGTTCGCGCACGCCGGTGCAAGGCGAAGTGCCGAACCCGTTGAACCCGCCGAGTGGTTGTTCATTTCACCCGCGCTGCCCGCATGCGAACGAACGCTGCAGGCAGGAGCGGCCGGCCCTGCAGCGCATCAAGGGCGTGCTGATCGCCTGCCACGGCGTGGAAGAAGGGCGGATCTGAAGACTGCCGTTTGACCGGCGCTGACTCAGCGCCGAGGCAGCAGGTGCTCGCCGCGAAACAGGTCGGCGGCCTCTTCGCGATCGCGGATCAGCCAGGCCTGGTCGCCCGAGACCATCACCTCGGCCGCGCGGCCGCGCGTGTTGTAGTTGCTCGCCATGCTCATGCTGTAGGCGCCCGCCGAGAGCACGGCGACGAAGTCACCGGCTTGCACGGCGAGCGGCCGGTCGCGCCCGAGCCAGTCGCCGGACTCGCAGATCGGGCCGACGACATCGAAGTTTGTCGGTGCTTCCGGGCGCAGCTGGCACGCCACGATCTTCATCCACGCTTCGTACATGGCCGGCCGCATCAGGTCGTTCATCGCCGCGTCGACGATGCAGAAGTTCTTCTCGGCGCCCGGCTTCAGGTAGAGCACTTCGCTCACCAGGACGCCGCCGTTGCCGACCAGCGAGCGGCCCGGTTCGAACATGATCTTGCGGTGGCCGTGGCCGCGCGCGTCGATGCGTGCGAGCAGGCCTTTCACCAGCAGCTCGGCCGACGGCGGTGTTTCATCGGTGTAGGTGATGCCCAGGCCGCCGCCAAGGTCGAGGTGGTGGATCGGAATACCGGCGGCTTCGACCTGCTCGATCAGATCGAGCATGCGGTCGAGAGCATCGAGGTAGGGCCCGGTGTCGGTGATCTGCGAGCCGATGTGGCAGTCGATGCCGACCACCTGCAGGCCCGGCAACGACGCGGCGCGCTGGTAGCAGGCGAGCGCACGTTCGTGTGCCACGCCGAACTTGTTGCCCTTCAGGCCGGTCGAGATGTAGGGGTGGGTGCCGGCGTCCACATCGGGGTTCACGCGCAAGCTCACGCGGGCGGTCTTGTGCAATTCAGACGCGACTCTCGACAGCACTTCGAGCTCGGCTTCGCTTTCGACGTTGAAGCACATCACACCCGCTTCGAGCGCGCGGCGCATCTCGGCGCGTGTTTTGCCGACACCCGAGAACACCACGAGCGAGGCCTCGATGCCTGCCGCCAGCACACGTTCGAGTTCGCCGCCAGAGACGATGTCGAAACCACAACCCGCTTGCGCGAAGGTCTGCAACACGGCCAGTGTCGAATTGGCCTTCATCGCATAACAGATCAGGTGGTCGCGGCCCTTCAGTGCGCGCTGGTACGCGGCCAGCGCGCCGAGCAACGAGGCACGCGAGTACACGTACAACGGGGTCCCGAAGCGCTGCCCGAGCTCAGCGACCGAGCAGCCTTCGATGAACAAGTCGTCGTCGCGGTAGGCGATGTGCGGAGAGCCGGGCAGGGTCATGGGGCAGAGGCAGGTGAAGAAGCGGGCGCCGCAGCAGACGCGGCTTGAGCGGGGGGTTGCGGCAAGAACAGTGGGCCCTTCTGGCCGCATCCGCCGAGCAAAGAGGCCGCAGTGAGCCAGGCGCACACTGCCCATGCGGCTTTGAGGGCCGCCGCTACACTCTTCTTGCGCTGCAACATGCCCGGATTCTATCGACCATGACCACCGATCTCAGCCCTTCGCCACTGACCGAGAGCGAGTACCACGCCCGAACCAGCGCGGTGCTGGCGAGCGTCGAGGCGAGCGTCGATGCCTGGCTCCAGGACGACGTGGTCGACATCGACGCGATGCGCACCGGTGGCCTGCTCGAACTGGGCTTCCCTAACGGCAGCAAGATCGTGATCAACACCCAACCGCCGCTGAAAGAGCTCTGGATGGCGGCACGCTCGGGCGGCTTTCACTACAAGTTCGTGCGCGGTGCCTGGGCCGACACACGCGACGGTCGGGACTTCTTCGAGGCGCTCTCGGCCTGCGCCAGCGAACAGGCGGGCCAGCCGCTGAGCTTCACCCTCAGCGTTTGAACAGGTCGAGGATGCCCTTGCGTTCGTCTTCGCTCGGCGGAACAGGCAACTTGTCTTCGAGGCCCAGGCTGGTGACGCCAGCGCCACGTGTGTACTCTTCGTAGTACCACTCGTCGTTGACGTTGAGCACACCCTCGGGCGCCGCATATTGCTCGACCGGCACGCCCTTGAGCGCGTGGCGCATGTAGTCGATCCAGATCGGCAAGGCCAGGCCGCCCCCGGTTTCGTTGTCGCCGAGCTTGCGCGGGGTGTCGTAGCCGATCCACACGATGGCCACCACGTTGCGCTGCCAGCCGGCGAACCAGGTGTCGATTGAATCGTTGGTGGTGCCGGTCTTGCCGTAGAGGTCGGTGCGGCCCAACGAACGTTGAGCCAACGCGGCGGTGCCGCGCGCGGCCACCGACTGCAGCAGGCTCGTCATCACGAAGGCGTTGCGCGCGTCGATGCCACGCACCGACTCGTCGAGCACGGCCGGTGTGGATTCGCTCAGCACCTTGCCTTTGGTGTCGGTGATCTTGCTGATCAGCGTTGGGTTGATGCGGTAGCCGGTGTTGGCGAAGACGCTGTAGGCCGTGGCCATCTGCAGCGGCGTGACCGAGCCGGCACCGAGCGCCATCGTGAGGTAGGCCGGGTGCTTGTCGGCATCGAAACCGAAGCGAGTGATCCACTCTTGCGCGTAGGCCGGGCCGATCGCCTGCAGGATGCGGATCGAGATCATGTTCTTCGAGCGCTCCAGGCCACGGCGCATCGCCATCGGCCCTTCGAACTTGCCGTCGTAGTTTTTCGGCTCCCAGGGTTGGCTGCCGGTCGCGCCGGCGTCGAAGAACAGCGGTGCGTCGTTGATCACGGTCGCGGGGGTGAAACCCTTTTCGAGTGCCGCCGAGTAGATGAAAGGCTTGAAGCTCGAACCAGGCTGGCGCCAGGCCTGCGTCACGTGGTTGAACTTGCTCTTGGCGTAGTCGAAGCCGCCCACCATCGCGCGCACCGCGCCGGTTCGAGGGTCGATGGCGACGAACGCGCCTTCCACCTCGGGCAACTGCGTGACGCTCCAGTCGCCCGGCTTGCCGTCCTTGCCGACACCGCGCGTCAGCCGGATCACGGCGCCCGGGCGAATCTGGGTTTTCGGGTTGCCCTTGAGCGCGAGGCCCGAAGTCACGGGCTTGAGGCCGTCGCCGGTGATGGTGATCGACTCGCCGTTCTGCAGGATCGCGACCACCTTCTTCGGGTTGGCCTCGACCGCGATGGCCGCCTTCAACTCGTCGTTGTCGGGGTGGTCCTGCAAGGCCTCGGCGACCCGCGCGTCGATCTCTTTCGGGTTTACCGGCAGATCGACATAGTCTTCGGGGCCGCGGTATACCTGCCGCCGCTCATAGTCCATGATGCCTTTGCGCAATGCGCGGTAGGCCACCATCTGGTCTTCTGACTTGAGGGTCAGGTAGACGTTCAGGCCGCGGGTGTAGGCGTCTTCCCCGTACTGCGAGAAGATCAGCTGGCGTGCCGCTTCGGCCACGTATTCGGCATGCACCGGCACTTCGGACGGCGTGCGGTATTTGAGTGTTTCGGCCCGCGCCGCGTCGCGCTGCTCCTGCGTGATGAAGTTGTTGTCGAGCATGCGCTCGAGAATGCGCAACTGGCCGTCGGTGGCGCGCTTCGGGTTGTTGATCGGGTTGTACGCCGACGGCGCTTGCGGCAAGCCGGCCAGCATCGCCGCTTCGGCCACCGTGATGTCTTTCAGCGGCTTGCCGAAGTAGATCTCGCTCGCCGCTGCGAACCCGTAGGCACGCTGGCCGAGGAAGATCTGGTTCATGTAGACCTCGAGGATCTGGTCCTTGGTCAGCACGCTCTCCATCTTGAACGCCAGCAGCATCTCGTAGATCTTGCGGGTGTAGGTTTTTTCGGTCGACAGATAGAAGTTGCGCGCCACTTGCATCGTGATGGTCGAAGCGCCCTGGCTGCGCGAGCGGTTGAACTGGGCCAGCCCGGCCCGCAACACGCCCTTGATGTCCACCCCGCTGTGTTGATAGAAGCGCGCGTCTTCTGAAGCGAGCACTGCCTCTTGCATCACTTTCGGGATCTGCGACAACGGCGTGAAGGTGCGCCGTTCTTCGCCGTACTCACCGAGCAGCACGCCGTCGGCCGAGAAGATGCGCATCGGCAGCTTCGGCCGGTAGTCCATCAGCCCGCTGATCTCGGGCAGGTTGGGGTACGCCACGGCGAGCGCTATGCCGACCAGCAGCAGGACCGAAAAG
>JANYFX010000139.1 GCA_025359585.1 Rhizobacter sp.
GTCGATGTGGACGGTGCGTCGGTCAAGAGCTGCACGCACCTGGCGATCCAGTGCGAAGGCGCGTCGGTCGACACGGTCGAGGGCCTGGCGCAGGGCGGCGTGCTGCACGCGGTGCAGGAAGGTTTCTACAAGGAACACGGCCTGCAATGCGGCTTCTGCACCCCCGGCATGCTGATGCGCGCCTACCGTTTCCTGCAAGAGAACCCGAGCCCGAGCGAAGAAGAGATTCGCGCCGGCATGAGCGGCAACCTGTGCCGCTGCACGGGTTACCAGAACATCGTGAAGGCCGTGCAATACGCCGCCGCCAAATTGCAGCAAACAGAAAAGGTCGCAGCATGAACGCACCCACCGACCCGAAGCTGCTCGAACGCAGCGCCGCCTTGCAAGGCCTGGGCGACAGCCGCCTGCGCAAGGAAGACGCACGTTTCATCCAGGGCAAGGGCAACTATGTCGACGACATCAAGATGCCCGGCATGCTGCACATGGACATCGTGCGCTCGCCGCTCGCCCACGCCCGCATCAAGCGCATCGACAAGAGCGAAGCGCTGAAGATCCCCGGCGTGATCGCGGTGCTGACGGCCGAAGACCTGAAGCCGCTGAAGCTGCACTGGATGCCCACGCTCGCCGGTGACGTGGCGGCTGTGCTGGCCGACGAGAAGGTGCACTTCCAGATGCAGGAAGTGGCGGTGGTGATCGCCGAAGACCGCTACGCCGCGGCCGACGGCGTGGAAGCGGTGATCGTCGAATACGAAGAACTGCCGGTCTTGATCGACCCGCACAAGGCGTTGTTGCCCGACGCGCCGGTGTTGCGCGAAGACCTGGCCGGCAAGACCGAAGGCGCGCACGGCAAGCGCGAGCACCACAACCACATCTTCACCTGGGACGCGGGCGACAAGGCCGCCGCCGACGCGGTCTTCGCGAGCGCGCCGGTCACGCTGAAGGAGCACATCTTCTACCCGCGTGTGCACCCGTGCCCGCTCGAAACCTGCGGCTGCGTGGCCTCGTTCGACCCGGTGCGCGGCGAGCTCGTCACCTACATCACCTCGCAGGCGCCGCACGTGGTGCGCACGGTGGTCTCGCTGCTCTCGGGCCTGCCGGAATCGAAGATCCGCATCGTCTCGCCCGACATCGGCGGCGGCTTCGGCAACAAGGTGGGGATCTACCCCGGGTATGTGTGCGCCATCGTCGCGAGCATCGTGCTGGGCAAACCGGTCAAATGGATCGAAGACCGGATCGAGAACATCTCGAGCACCGCCTTTGCACGCGACTACCACATGGACGGCGAGATCGCGGCCACCGCCGACGGCAAGATCCTCGGCCTGCGCGTCAACGTGCTGGCCGACCACGGTGCCTTCGACGCCTGCGCCGACCCGACCAAGTACCCGGCCGGCATGTTCCACATCTGCTCGGGCTCGTACGACATCCCGGCGGCGTATTGCAGCGTGAAGGGCGTGTACACCAACAAGGCGCCGGGCGGCGTGGCCTACCGCTGTTCGTTCCGCGTAACCGAAGCGGTGTACGTGATCGAACGGCTGGTCGACATCCTGGCGCAGAAGCTCGGCATGGACAAGGCCGAGATCCGCGCGAAGAACTTCATCCGCAAGGAGCAGTTCCCGTACACCAGCGCTTTCGGTTTCGAGTACGACTCGGGCGATTACCAGACCGCGCTCGACAAGGTGCTGCTCGCCTGCGACTACAAGGGCCTGCGTGCCGAGCAGGCGAAGAAGCGTACCGACCCGAATAGCAAGACGCTGATGGGCATCGGCCTCGTCACCTTCACCGAAGTGGTCGGTGCCGGGCCGAGCAAGATGTGCGACATCCTCGGGGTCGGCATGTTCGACTCCTGCGAGATCCGCATCCACCCGACCGGCAGCGCGATCGCCCGCATGGGCACGATCACGCAAGGGCAGGGCCACCAGACCACGTATGCGCAGATCATCGCGACCGAGCTCGGTATTCCGAGCGAGGTGATCCAGGTCGAAGAGGGCGACACGCACACCGCGCCTTACGGGCTGGGCACCTACGGTTCGCGGTCCACGCCGGTCGCCGGCGCAGCCATCGCGCTCGCGTCGAGAAAGATCCACGCCAAGGCGCGCAAGATCGCGGCGCACCTGCTCGAAGTGGGTGAGAACGACCTCGACTGGGAGATCGACCGCTTCAAGGTCAAGGGCGACGACGCCAAGTTCAAGACCATGAAAGACATCTCGTGGGCCGCCTACAACCAGCCGCCCCCGGGGCTGGAGCCGGGGCTGGAGGCGGTGCACTACTACGACCCGCCGAACTTCACCTTCCCGTTCGGCATCTACCTGTGCGTGGTCGACATCGACCGTGGCACCGGCGAGACGAAGGTGCGGCGCTTCTACGCGCTCGACGACTGCGGCACGCGCATCAACCCGATGATCATCGAAGGCCAGATCCACGGCGGCCTGACCGAAGGTTATGCGGTGGCGATGGGCCAGCAGATGCCGTTCGACGCGCAGGGCAACCTGCTCGGCAACACGCTGATGGACTACTTCCTGCCCACCTTCGTGGAAACGCCGCACTGGGAAACCGACCACACCGTCACGCCCAGCCCGCACCACCCGATCGGCGCCAAGGGCGTGGCCGAATCGCCGCATGTCGGCTCGATCCCCACCTTCACCTCGGCGGTGGTCGATGCTTTCGCTCACCTCGGCGTCAAGCACATGGTGATGCCGCACAGCGCCTACCGGGTCTGGCAGCAGTTGAAGGCCAGCGGCGTCGCGCTCTGAACGAAAGCAGGCATGGAAGTCAAACTCGAAAAACGTTACCCACTGGACGTGGACGCGGCCCGCGCGTGGCTGGTGCTGCGTGACGTGAAGGCGGTGGCCGAATGCATGCCGGGCGCGGCCATCACCGAGCAGGTGGATGCCACGCACTTCAAGGGCAGCGTGAAGGTGAAGGTGGGGCCGGCGAATGCGGCGTTCGCGGGGGACATCGAAGTGCTGGGGCTCGATGAGAAAACGCACACGCTGCAGTTGCTCGGCAAGGGCGCGGACCGCGGCGGTTCGTCGGCTTCGATGAACCTGGCGGCCACGGTCGAGCCGGGTGACAGGGCGGGCTCGTCGGTGCTCGTGGGCGTGGCCGAGGTGATCGTCAACGGCAAGTTCGCGCAATTCGGCGGGCGGCTGATGGTGCAGGTGTCGGACATGCTGCTCGCGCAGTTCGCCGACAACTTTCGCGCGGCTGCGGCAGCCTTGCCGGGGCCGCAGGTGGCGGTGGCATCGGCGGCTGCGGAGTCGGCGCCAGTGGCCGCGCCCGCGAGGGCTGCGTCGGCGCCAGCCAAGGTGAACGAGATCAATGGTCTCGCGATCATGTGGACCTTGATCAAGGGCTGGTTCGCAGGCCTGTTCGGCAAGCGCGCCTGAGTTTGCGATGGATGAGAGCGCACTTCGCGAGTCGCTCTACCGCGCCGGCTACATCGCCGACGAGGGGCTGGCCACGACGCTGTGGCTGGCCGGCGAGCTGCAGCGCCCGCTGCTGATCGAAGGCGACGCCGGAGTCGGCAAGACTGCGCTCGCCAGTGCGCTGGCGCGCGCGAACGGGCAGGCGCTGGTGCGGCTGCAATGCCACGAAGGGCTCGACCTGTCGCAGGCCGCCTACGAGTGGAACTACGGCCGCCAGTTGCTCGCGATCCGCCTGCATGAAACGCAGCCCGACAAGGTCAAAGAAGCCGACCTGTTCGCACGCGACTATTTGCTGGAGCGACCGCTGCTGCAGGCGATCTCCAGCGACCAACCCTGCGTGCTGCTGATCGACGAGATCGACCGCGCCGACGAAGCCTTCGAAGCCTTTCTTCTCGAAGTGCTGGCCGACTACCAGATCACCGTGCCCGAGCTCGGCACGCTGCGCGCCAGGCACATCCCGCAGGTCGTGTTGACGAGCAACGGCACGCGCGAGTTGTCTGACGCGCTGCGCCGCCGCTGCCTGTACCACTACCTCGAGTACCCCACGCTGGCGCGCGAGATCGCGATCGTGCGCGCCACGCTGCCGCTGGCGGAAAGTGCGCTGATCGAACAGGCGGTCGCGTTCGTGCAGCGCTTGCGTGGTGAAGACCTCGACAAGAAACCCGGTGTTGCCGAAACGCTCGACTGGGTGCGGGCCTTGCACCGGCTCGCGTTCAAGGCGCTGCCCGACGACCCGCATGCGCTGATGGCCACGCTGGCCTGTTTGCTGAAGACACGCGAAGACCGTTTTCAGATGGGTGAAGACCGCGTGCGCCAGTTGATCGAAGGCCGGCGCACGGTCGGTGTGGCCGAAAAAGCGCCGCAGCCGTCATGAACCTGCAAGCGCGTCCGCTGGAGAGCATCGCCGGCTTCGCCGCCTTGCTGCGCGACCACGGCCTCAAGGTCGGCGTGGCCGAGCAGCAGGCGATGGTGACGACTGCGTTGCGTGTGCCGGTCGAACGCGCGCTGCAACTCGATGCGGCATGGCGCGCCATCGCCTGCCACGACGCGCGCGACTGGCGGCGCTGGCCCGATCTGTTCGGGCGCTACTGGCACCCCGAGCGGGTGAAGGGCAGCACGAAGGTCAGCGGCCAGACGAGGCCGAGCCGCCACCTTCAGCAGTTGGTTCAGGACCTGCACGAGCGCATGGACAGTGGCGTGCCTTCGGCCCAGCCAACGAAGGCCGACGCTGCGCTCGACGCGCCGGCCGTCGCGCCCGACGACAGCGGCTTGTCGCGCGCGCAAGGAGGCGCCACGCGCACCGATGCCTTGCACGACCGTTCGCTGTCGCAGTGGCTGCCGCAGGACCTGGCCTTGCTCGAACGGTTGGCCGAGCAGATCGCGCACAAATTGCGCAAGCGTTTGACTCGCCGCTGGCACGACCAGAGTACCGGCCGGCGCCTCGACGTCCGCCGCACATTGCGCGCCAGCCTGCGCACCGGCGGCCTGCCGATCCACCCGGTGTGGCGCGCGCCGCGGCGCGAGAAGCCGCGCCTGTTCATCCTGGTCGACGTGAGCCGCTCGATGGAAACGCACGCGCAGCTTTTCCTGCGCATCGCGCGTGCGTTCGTCGCCGTGATGAACGCGCGCGTGTTCGTGTTCCACACCCGTCTGGCCGAAGTCACGCCCTTGTTGCGCAGCGATTCGGCGGCGGTGCAGGAGAAAGTCAACGCGGTCACGGCCGGCTTCGGCGGTGGCACGCGCATCGCGACCAGCGTGGCCGACTTCCACGCGGTGCACGCGCGCGCGCAGCTCACGCGCAACGCGCGGGTCTGGGTGCTTTCCGATGGCTTCGATGCCGACGCGCCGCAGCAGCTTGCGGAAGAACTGGCGCGTGTGCGCGGGCGTGGCGCGCGCATCACCTGGTTCCATCCATCCGAGCGGCCGCCGGCTTCCGAGGCGATGCAAAACGTCAATGCACGCCACGGGCTCGTCGAACGTTTTTTGCGCCTTAACAGCCTGAGTGATCTGGCTGCGGTCGCCGAGTTTTTGCGCTGAACACAGCGCGCAAGGAGAGTCA
>JANYFX010000145.1 GCA_025359585.1 Rhizobacter sp.
TGGCTGTGCGGCTACGCGACCAACAGCCTGTCGTTCTTCAGCAAAGATGTACTGCTGACCTGGGGATTGGCCACGCCGTTGCTGTTGTGGCTCGCGATGGCGAGCGGCCGCACGATTCTGCGCCGCCGCGCCGCGCAGCCCGGCTTGCGTCATTCGGCAGTGGTGGTTGGTGCCGGCCCGCTGGGGGCCAAGGTGGCACGCGCGCTGCTGGAAGATCGCGCGGAAGGCCGAGACTTCCTGGGCTGGTTCGACGACCGCACCGACGCCCGGGTCCACACCGACGCTTCCCGGTCGATGCTGGGCTCGCTCAAGGATGTGGCGCCGTACATCCTTGCAAACGGGGTCAAGGATGTCTACGTCACATTGCCGCTGGGTTCACAACCGCGCATCCTGGAACTGCTGAAGAGCGTGCAAGGAACCACCGCATCGATCTACTTCGTGCCCGACGTGTTCGGCATCAGCATTATCCAGGGCCGCTTGCAGGACATGAACGGCGTGCCGGTGGTAGGCATCTGTGAAACCCCTTTCACCGGCACCAACGAACTGGTCAAGCGTGTCTCCGATGTCGTGCTGGCATCGATCATCCTCGTGTTGGTCTCGCCCCTGCTCGCAGTGATCGCACTCGGTGTGAAGCTAGGTTCGCCGGGGCCGGTGATCTTCAAGCAGCGCCGCAACGGCCTGGACGGCAGCGAGATCTGGGTCTACAAGTTTCGATCGATGCTCACGCAAGACAACGGCGCGATCGTGGCGCAGGCCACCAAGGATGATGCGCGTGTCACTCCCTTCGGCGCCCTTCTGCGTCGCACCTCGCTTGACGAACTGCCGCAGTTCTTCAACGTGCTGCAAGGACACATGAGCATCGTCGGGCCGCGGCCGCACGCGGTGGCGCACAACGAGATGTACCGTGAACTCATCCGCGCTTACATGGTGCGCCACAAGGTCAAGCCCGGCATCACCGGCTGGGCGCAAGTCAACGGCCTGCGCGGAGAAACCGAGACGATCGACAAGATGAAAGCGCGCGTTGAACTGGACCTGGAATACCTGCGCAACTGGTCGCTCGGGCTGGACTTGCAGATCATTGTGCGCACCATTCGGGTGGCATTCTTCGAGCGCGACGCTTACTGATGCCCGGTATGTGCCGCTACACTTCCTCAGCTCTGAAATAGCGACCCATGACGACCAAAAAGCGTTCACGCACCGAAAAGCAATCTTCCAAAGAACGAGGTAACGGCCCAGTCACGATCGGCATGGTTGCGCAGGTGGCGGGCGTTTCGGCCAGCACTGTTTCGCGCGTGCTCAACGGCACGGCCGTGGTCAGCGACATCAAGAAGCAGGTCATCGACAACGCCATCGCCAAGCTGGGTTTCGTTCCCAACCCCATTGCGCGCGGCCTGGCCGGCGGTCGCACCTTCAGCATCGGCGTGGTCACGCAGGCCCTCGACAGCCCGTTCTATGGCGCGGCCATGCGCGGTGTCGAAGACGAATTGCTGCCGGCCGGCTACAACGCGCTGTTTGTCAGCGGGCACTGGGATGCGGCGGCCGAAGCGCGCTGCATCGACGTGCTTCAATCGCGTCGCGTCGACGGCATCGTCGTGCTCACGGGCCGCTTGACCGACCAGGCGTTGAAGGGCTACGCCAAGAACCAACCGCTGGTGGTCACCGGGCGAACGCTCAAGGCGCCAGGCCTGTTCACGCTGAACTTCGACAACTTCGAAGGCGGGCGACTGGCCACGCAGCACCTGATCCAGCTGGGGCATCGGCGCATTGCTTTCATCACCGGCGATGCCGGGCACCCAGACGCGACCGAGCGGCTCGGCGGGTACCGTGCCGCCCTCAAGGCTGCGGGTATTGCATTCGACCAGGCTCTGGTGATACCGGGCGAGTACCACGAGCTCAGCGGGCTGCTTGCGGTCGATCACCTGCTGGCGACCAACCGGCGCTTCACCGCGATCTTCGCAGCCAACGACCAGATGGCCGTAGGTGCCGCGCTGGGCCTGCAGCGGCGCTCGCTGCGTGTGCCGGAAGACGTTTCCGTGGTCGGCTTCGACGACCTGCCCACATCGCAGTATGCGATTCCGCCGCTGACTTCCGTGCAGCAGCCGGCCTACGAACTCGGGCGACTGGCAGCATCGGCCATGCTGCAGTTGCTGGCCGACACCAAGCCCACCGCGGAAGTGCCTGCCCCGCGACTGATCGCACGCGAATCCAGCCGCCGTCTGCAAGGCTGAGTACGGCGCCAGAGGCCGCGAGGCCACCGCGCCACGTCAAGATTGCCCACACCGCCGAGGGTTCTCTCGATTGACATCCGCAGACGCTGCTCTTAGAGTTTGAAAGCGCTTTCAGATGACGCGTAAAAATGTTCAGCCAGGCGAGCTTTCGCGAGTGGCTCGTGAGAGACGATGGCTTGACGGCACGGGAGAGGTCCATGCGGGGGAATACACGCGGGTTCAAGGCCAGTCGGTGCGGCGCAGCGTTGAGCCTTACGCTGTGGCTGATGAGCGCACACGCGCAGCAGACGCTGATCGTCGCCGCTTACCCGGCCGTCGACGAGATCGTCATGTCGGCCATCCCGGCCTGGAAGCGCTTGCACCCGGGCGTCGACATCAAGGTCGTCAGCCGCCAGTTCAGCGACCACCACACCGCAATGACCACGGCGCTGTCCACCTCGGTCTACCTGCCCGACGTGATGGCGCTGGAAGTTGGCTACGTCGGGCGGTTCGCGCAGGGTGGCGGGCTCGAAGACCTGTCGCGTTTGCCCTACGACATCAACAGGTTTCGGGCGCGCTGGGTGCCCTATGCGGTGCAGCAAGCCACCAGCCGAAAGGGCGCCGTGGTGGCCGTGCCGACCGACATCGGTCCGGGCACCCTGCTCTACCGCAGCGACATCCTGGCCAAGGCCGGCATCAGCGAAGCCGAACTGACCCGCTCCTGGAGCAGCTACGTGGCCAGCGGCGTGAAGATCAAGGCTGCGACCGGGGCTTACCTGATGGCTCACGCGCGCGACATGAAAGACATCGTCATTCGCACCGGCATCCAGCCCGGCGAGGGCCTTTATTTCGACGATCAGTCGAGGGTGCTCGTGACCGCACCGCGTTTCGTGCGCGCCTTCGAGTTGGCACGCGAGGTGCGCCGTGGCAAGCTCGATGCGCGAGTTGGCGCATGGTCCAACGAGTGGTCCGAGGGCTTCAAGCGCGGCACCATCGCGACCCAGATGACCGGGGCCTGGCTGGCAGGCCACCTCAACAATTGGCTGGCCCCCAACACCAAGGGGCAGTGGCGTGCCGCACCACTGCCTGAAGGCGCTTTCGCGGGCTATGGCGGCACCTTCTTCGCGATGCCCCGCAGCGCACCGGCCGAGAACAAGCTGCTGGCCTGGGAGTTCATTCAGCTGATGACGCTCAACCGCGAAATGCAGCTCAGCGCCTTCAAATCGCAAGACGCGTTCCCGGCACTGCTGGAAACCTACGACGACCCGTTCTTCGAGCAGCCGATCGAGTTCCTCGGCGGCCAGAGCGCTCGTGTCGGCTGGCGCTCTGCCGCGAAACAAATCGCTGCGGTCAGCGTGCACAAGCAAGACGCCTTCGCCGACGAGGTCATCAACACCGAGCTCGACAAGGTGCTCGACCGCGGCAAGGACATCGGCGCGGCGCTGGCCGACGCCGAACGGCTGCTCAAGCAGCGCGCGTTTCGTTGAGATGCGATACCCATGAAGCTGCCCAACGCCCTGCGTCTGTCGCCCACGATGGCGCCCTACCTGTTTCTGAGCCCGTTCGTGATCCTGTTCGCGGTGTTCGGGATATTCCCGCTGGTGTTCTCGCTGTACCTGGCGTTCCAGTCGTGGGAGCCGACCAGCGGCCTGGGCGCGATGGAGTTCGTCGGTGCGGGCAACTTCGCCTTCGCGCTGCAAGATGAATGGTTCTGGAAGTCCTTGAAGAACACGGGCTGGCTGGCCGTGGCTTCGGGTGTGCCACAACACCTGGTGGCCATCCCGCTGCGGTCTTCATCCACACCTCGTTCAAGACGCTGCGCAACGGTGTTGTCGGCGCGTACTTCATGCCCTACATCACCTCGACGGTGGCGATCGCGATCCTGTTCAGCTCGCTGTTCTCGACCGACTACGGTCTGATCAATGTCGGCATCAACGTATTGAGCCAGGTGCCCGTGCTGGGCGCCTTGATGCCCGCGAACCCGATCGACTGGCTCAACGAGCCCGACAACATCAAACCGGCGATCGCGATGATCGTGTTCTGGCGCTACGTCGGCTTCAACGTCGTGCTCTACCTGGCAGCGCTGCAGACCATCCCCGCCGACATCTACGAGGCCGCGACGATGGACGGAGCCGGGCGCTTCCAGCAGTTCTTCCACATTACGCTGCCGAGCCTGAAGCCGATGATCTTCTTCGGTGTGACGCTGTCGGTCATCGGTGGCCTGCAGCTGTTCGAGGAGCCCTTCATCCTGACGGGCGGCCGCGGCGGCACCGACCAGTCGGGCATGACGACCGCGATCTACCTCTACCGCATGGCCTTCGACTTCAACGACTTCGGCGCTGCAAGCGCCAT
>JANYFX010000149.1 GCA_025359585.1 Rhizobacter sp.
GGCGCGCTGTTCGCCGCCAAGGGCGTGGAGATGCGCGGCGACGCGGCGGCACTGGCCTTGCTCGCGGGCGTGCCGCAGGCAAAGCTCACGCCCGCCACCGAACAAGACTGGTCCGAGGAATACCTGGCGCCGATCATCAGCGTGAAAGTCGTGGCCAGCCTCGACGAAGCCATCCACCACATCAACCGCTACGGCTCGCACCACACCGACGCGATCCTGACCGACACGCACTCGCACGCGATGCGCTTCCTGCGCGAGGTCGACTCGGCCAGCGTGATGGTCAACGCCTCGACGCGTTTTGCCGACGGCTTCGAATACGGCCTGGGCGCCGAAATCGGCATCAGCACCGACAAGTTCCACGCCCGCGGGCCGGTCGGCATCGAGGGCCTGACCTCGATGAAGTGGGTCGTTCTCGGGCACGGCGAAACCCGCGCCTGACGGCGCACCACGCTTGGGCGAGAATCCGCCCATGACCGACACCCGACGCGCGCTCGTCCTGTTCTCAGGCGGCCAGGACTCCACCACCTGCCTGGTGTGGGCGCTGCAGCGTTATTCGCATGTCGAAACCATCGGCTTCGCCTATGGCCAGCGCCACCAGGTCGAGATCGAATGCCGGATCCCGGTGCGCGAACAATTGCGCGTGCAGTTCCCGCACTGGGCCCACCGGCTCGGCGCCGACCACCTGCTCGACCTGTCGCTGCTCGGCCAGATCTCCGACACCGCGCTCACCGACGAACGCAAGATCGAGATGAAAGCGGGTGGGCTGCCCAACACCTTCGTGCCGGCGCGCAACCTGCTGTTCTTCAACTTCGCGGCCGCTGTTGCACACCGGCGCTCGCTCAGCGTGCTGGTCGGCGGCATGTGCGAGACCGACTTTTCCGGCTACCCCGATTGCCGCGACAACACGCTGAAGGCGCTGCAGGTCGCGATCAGCCTCGGCCTCGACGCGCCGATGACGATCGACACCCCGCTGATGTGGCTCGACAAGGCGCAGACCTGGGCCATGGCCGAACAACTCGGCGGCGAGTTGCTGATCGAGCTCGTGGTCGAGCACACGCACACCTGCTACCTCGGCGACCGGCGCCAGCGCCACGCCTGGGGTTACGGCTGCGGCATGTGCCCGGCCTGCGACCTGCGCCGCAACGGCTACGACACCTGGCTCGACGGCGGCATGGGTGTGGCAGCCGACAGCCGCGACTCCGACCTGGGCGGCGAGAGCGAGTTCACGCCGTTCGCGGACACCGACACCGACCCCGGCCCGGGCCGGGGTCGCTGAACCGCATTGAGCACACTCCAGACCGTCTGCTGGGTCGCCGGCGCCGCGTTGCTGTTCTGGGTCGTGGGCGCATACAACCGGCTGGTCGGGTTGCGCAGCGCCATCGTGCGCCAGTTCGGGCCGGTCGATGAGCAATTCAGGCTGCGCCATGCCTTGTTGCACGAGCAGCTCGAAACCCTGGCGCCGATGCTCGGCGAAACCGGCCCTTCGCTCGACGCCCTGAACGCCGCCTGCCAGCAAGCCGAAGCCGCGTGCTCGCACGCCAAGCTGCGGCCCGGCTCGACCGGCGCGATCGCCAGCCTGCGGCTGGCCGAAGAGATCCTGAACGAAGCGCGTGCGCGCCTGGCCGCGCAGTTGCCGGCCGGCGTCGACGCGCAGGAGCTCGGCACCCGCCTGACCGCCACCGACACCACGCTCGCGTTCGCGCGCCGCCAGTTCAACGACGCGGTGCTGGAGTACAACCATGCCGTGAATCAGTTCCCGACCGCCTTGATCGTCAGCCTGTTCGGCTTCAAGGCCGCCGGCACCTTGTGAGCCCAGCGTCCACCATGAATGACAGCCCGCACGCCGACGACACCAGCGCCGCTCAAAAACGCGAGTGGCACGACGCCGCGGCCGAGGCGCTCGGCCGCGTCAACGGCGCGCTCGAATTGCAGGCCGCGCTGCTCGCACTGATGTTGCCGGCCGGCAGCCAGCGCGCGGCGCGCGCCTGGCAGGCCGAAAACGAAACGGTGCCGAGCGCGCCCGCCTTGCTCGCGCACACCGGCCACCTGCCCGCCAACGCCCGCCTGCCATGGTTCGAGCAGCTGCTCTCGCGCATGCGGCGCCAGCCGCTGCCGGCGCGCCAGGCGCTGCTCGAAGCGACACGGCGCGTCATGCAGGCGCGTGGTTCGGTGCGCCCCATCGACCGGTTGCACTGGCTCGCGATGCGCCAGCGGCTCGGCGGCAACGCGGCCGTCAAGGTCAAGAGCGCGGCCAGCGTCGAGATCTCGCAGCTGGCCGACGAGATGCTGCAGGCGATCGCGAGCTACACCGCGTTCCTCTCGCGCATGGTGCCCACCGATGCCGTGGATGCCAGCACGCCGACCGCCGGCGCGGCCTGGTACGCCACGGTGATGGCGCCCTGGCAAGAGCGCGACAAGCTTCCCGCGTACCAAGCGCCCGATGCCGATGCGCTGGTCTCGGCACTGCACGAATTGCAGGTGCTGGCCTGGATGCAGCGGCCGGTGCTGGTGCGTGGCTGGCTCGACGCGGCCGTGGCCCACAGCCTGCATCGCCGGCTCGGCGACGGCGCGGCCGACGCGCTGCGGCTGAGCTGCACCTTGCTCGATTCGCCCGTGCCCCCGGCGCTGGCCAGGCACTTCACCGAAGCCGTGAAAGAGACCCGTTGATGAAGCCGATGTCGCTGCGCCGCTGGATGCTGCTGGCCGCTTTGAGCCTGTCCAGCCTCGGCGTGCAGGCCCAGGCCGACGCGCCGCAGGCGCTGCGCACGCGCAGCCTCGCCGCCACCTGCGCGGCCTGCCATGGCACGGCCGGCCGCGCCTTGCCGGGCGCCCCGGTGCCCGGCCTGGCGGGGCTGCCGGCCGCGGAGCTGATCGCGCAGATGAAGGCCTTCAAGGAGGGCGGCCGCACCGCGACCGTGATGCCACAAATTGCCAAGGGCTACAGCGACGCGCAGATCGAACAGCTGGCCGCGTACTTCGCGGCGCAGAAGGCCGAAGGCGCGCCATGATGCTGCCACGGCGCGGCCTGCTCAAAGCCGCTGGTGCGGCAGGTGCACTCGGCCTGGCCGGCTGCGCGGCCAGCATGATCGGCGCGCCCGACAAGGCACGCGTGCTCGTGGTCGGCGGCGGCTTCGGCGGCGCCACGGCGGCGAAATACCTGCGCCTGTTTTCAGATTCGAAGATCGATGTGGTGCTGGTCGAGCCCGAGGCGGCCTTCGTCTCGTGCCCGCTGTCGAACCTGGTGCTCGGTGGCAGCCGCGCCATCGGCGAATTGACCGTGCCCTACACGGCACTCGCGAAGCAGCACGGCGTGACGGTCGTCAGGGACCGGGTCGCCAGCATCGACCCGGCGAAGCGCGTGGCCGTGCTCGCCTCGGGCGCCCGCATCGGCTACGACAAGCTCGTGCTCTCGCCCGGCGTCGAGATGATGTGGGACCTGGTGCCCGGCCTGCGCGAAGCCAACGCACAGGGCCGCATCCTGCAAGCCTGGTCGGCCGGCGCAGAAACCGTGGCGCTGCGGCGCCAGCTCGAAGCGCTGCCCGACGGCGGCGTGTTCGCGATCGCGATCCCCGAAGTGCCGTACCGCTGCCCGCCCGGGCCTTACGAGCGCGCGTGCCTGGTGGCGGCCTATTTCAAAGCCGCGAAGCCGAAGTCCAAGCTGCTGATCCTCGACGCCAACGAAGACGTGACGAGCAAGGGCGCGCTCTTCAAGCGGGTCTGGGCCGAGCAGTACAAGGGCCTCGTCGAATACCGCCCGCAGCACAAGGCGACGAGCGTCGATGCGGCGAGCAACATGGTCAGGTTCGAGATCCAGGACGACGTGCGCGCCGACGTGCTCAACGTGCTGCCGCCGATGCGCGCCGGCGCCATCGCCGTGCAGACCGGCCTGGCCAACTCCAACGCGCGCTGGTGCAACGTGCACTTTCAGAACTTCGAGTCGACCGCGCAGCAGCACATCCACGTGATCGGCGACGCGATCCAGGTCGCCGCGCTGATGCCCAAGAGCGGCCACATGGCGAACAGCCACGCCAAGGTGGCGGCGGCGGCGATCGTCGCCGAACTGAACGGCTGGGCGCCCGACCCGGCGCCGATGCTCTCGAACACCTGCTACAGCTTCGTCGATGAAAAGCGCGTGATCCACGTGGCCAGCGTGCACGAGTACGTGGCGGCAGAAAAGACCTACCGAAGCGTCGCAGGCTCGGGCGGCCTGTCGCCGGGGCCGAGCGAATTCGAAGCCGGCTACGCGTGGAACTGGGCGCGCACGATCTGGGCCGACGCACTGGCCTGAGACACCCTGAGCACCGCATGCCCCACACTGGCGCAAACCCGGGCTGACAGTGCACC
>JANYFX010000226.1 GCA_025359585.1 Rhizobacter sp.
CCGAAGACCACGTCGGTCGGCTCAAGGCGCTGGTCGCCGTGGTGCAGCAGGAACCGCTCGCGCCCGAAGCGCGCGTGCGCCGCCTGATCGAGTGTTTTCTCGAAGCCTATGCCGACGCGCAGGCCGCGCACCGCGTGTTGACCGAAGACGTGAAGTTCCTGGAGCCTGCCGACCGCAAGCGTGTGCTCGACGTCGAGCGCGAAGTCGTCGCTGCGTTCGCCGACGCAATCGCGCTGGCGCGGCCCGAACTGCGCGAGGTCGAGCTCGACAAGCCGTTGACGATGCTGCTGTTCGGCATGATGAACTGGATGTTCACTTGGCTGCGCCCGCGTGGCGCCTACACGCACGCGCTGATGGCGCCGGTCGTGGCCGACCTGTTCTTCGGTGGCCTCAACGCGGTGCGGCTCGACGCGCTCGAAACATCGGCGGCCACCGCTCCGAAACGACGCGCCGTGGTCAAACGCGCCGCCTGAATCTGCCATCGACAATCCCTTTGATCCCGATTCCAACCCTGCAACGGAGACAACCATGAAACTCAACAAGACCCTGCTCGCGCTCGCGGCGCTGTGCGCTGCCACGCTGGCGCATGCCGATGTCAACGTCGGCGTCACGCTGTCGGCCACCGGCCCGGCGGCGTCGCTGGGCATTCCGCAGAAGAACACGATCGCGCTGATGCCCACGAGCATCGGCGGCCAGAAGGTCAACTACATCGTGCTCGACGACGCTTCCGACACGACGGTCGCCGTGAGCAACACGCGCAAGCTGATCACCGAGAACAAGGTCGACGTGATCCTGGGCTCGACGACCACGCCGAACTCGCTGGCGATGATCGACGTGGTGGCCGAAGCGAAGACGCCGATGATCTCGATGGCCGCTTCGGCGCGCATCGTCGAGCCGGTCGACGACAAGAAGCGCTGGGTCTTCAAGACGCCGCAGAACGACATCATGATGTCGCTCGCCATCGCCACCAGCATGGCCAACGCCGGCGTCAAGACCGTCGGTTTCATCGGCTTTGCCGACGCGTATGGCGAAGGCTGGTATGGCGAGTTCAACAAGGTCGCGGCACTCAAGGGCCTGAAGGTCGTGGCCAGCGAACGTTATGCGCGCACCGACACCTCGGTGACCGGGCAGGTCCTGAAGTTGATGGCCGCCAACCCCGACGCGATCCTGATCGCCGGCTCCGGCACGCCGGCCGTGCTGCCGCAGCGCACGCTGAAGGAACGGGGCTACACCGGCAAGTATTACCAGACCCACGGTGTCGCGAACAACGACTTCCTGCGTGTCGGCGGCAAGGATGTCGAAGGCACGCTGCTGCCGTCGGGCCCGGTGCTCGTGGCGACACAGCTGCCGGCCAATCACCCGGTGACGAAGTCGGCGCTGGAGTACGTGACCAAGTTCGAAGCGATGTACGGCAAGGGCTCGACCTCGACCTTCGGTGGCCATGTGTGGGACGCCGGCTTGCTGATGCAGTCGGCCGTCGCGATCGCGCTGAAGAAGGCGCAGCCCGGCACGCCGGAGTTCCGCTCGGCCCTGCGTGACGCACTCGAGACGACCAAGGAACTGCACGGTGCGCACGGCATCTTCAACATGTCGCCGACCGACCACCTCGGTCTCGACCAGCGTGCGCGTGTGATGGTGAAGATCGAGAACGGCGCATGGAAGTACCAGCCGTGAGCGTGTTGCAGAGCCTGATCGCCGGGCGCTGGCTCGGCACGGATGCTGCCGTGCCGCTGCACAGTGCCGTCAACGGTTCGTTGATCCACCACACGCATGCCGAGGCCATCGATTTCGGCGAGACGGTGGCGTTCGCACGCGGCACTGGCCTGCCTGCCCTGATGGCGATGGACTTCCAGCAGCGCGCCGCGCGGCTGAAAGCGCTCGCGGCTTACCTGAACGAACGCAAGGAGCAGCTCTACGCGATCTCGGCGCACACCGGCGCGACCCGCAGCGACGGCTGGATCGACATCGAAGGGGGCACCGGCACGCTCTACGCCTACGCCGGCATGGGTGGGAACGAGCTGCCCTCGGGCAACCTGATCCACGAAGGCCCGGCCCTGCCGCTGGGCAAGAAAGGCGGTTTTTCGGGCACGCACATCCTGGTGCCACGCGGGGGTGTGGCGGTGCACATCAACGCGTTCAACTTTCCCATCTGGGGCCTGCTCGAGAAGTTCGCGCCGAGTTTCCTTGCCGGCATGCCGTGCATTGCGAAGCCGGCCACGGCCACGAGTTACCTGACCGAAGCGGCTGTGCGGCTGATGTTCGAGTCGGGCCTGTTGCCCGCCGGCAGCCTGCAACTCGTGATCGGTGGCACCGGCGATCTGCTCGACCGTCTGCAAGGGCAGGACGTCGTCACCTTCACCGGCTCGGCCGACACGGCCGCGAAGCTGCGCACGCACCGCAATGTGGTCGCGCAATCGATCCCGTTCAACGCCGAAGCCGATTCGCTGAACTGCGCGATCCTCGGCCCCGACGTGTCTCCCGACGACGAGGAGTTCGAACTTTTCGTCAAGGAAGTGGCACGCGAGATCACGACCAAGGCGGGGCAGAAGTGCACCGCGATCCGGCGCGCGATCGTGCCGCGAAAGCACATCGACTCGGTGGCGTCGAAGCTGCGTGATCGGCTCGCGAAGATCAAGGTCGGCGACCCGTCGGTCGAAGGTGTGCGCATGGGCGCGCTGGCATCCAGGGACCAGCAGCGTGACGTCGCCGAGCGTGTGGCCTTGCTGTCGTCAGGCAACGAGATCGTCTTCGGCGCGGCCGACGGTTTTGCGCCGATCGGCGAGGGCGTGGCGAACGGTGCCTTCTTCGCGCCGACGCTGCTGCTGTGCCGCGACGCCTCGCGCAACAGCGCGGTGCACGACGTGGAAGCCTTCGGCCCGGTCAGCACGCTGATGCCGTATGACGATCTCGACGAAGCGCTCGCGCTCGCCGCGCGTGGCAAGGGCAGCCTCGTCGGCACGCTCGTGACGCACGACCCGAAGGTGGCGGCCAGGGCCATTCCCGTCGCGGCCGCGTGGCATGGTCGTCTGCTGATCCTCGACCGCGAAGCCGCCGTCGAATCGACCGGCCACGGCTCACCGTTGCCGCAGCTCAAACACGGCGGGCCGGGCCGCGCCGGCGGTGGTGAAGAGTTGGGCGGTATTCGCGCCGTGAAGCACTACCTGCAACGTGCGGCGGTGCAAGGTTCGCCGACCATGCTCGCAGCCGTGACCGGCGAGCATGTGCGCGGCGCGGCGCTGAACGAAAGCGACACGCACCCGTTCCGCAAACACTTCGAAGACTTGCAGATCGGCGACTCGCTGCTGACGCATCGGCGCACCGTGAGCGAGGCCGATCTCGTCAACTTCGGTGGTGTTTCGGGTGACTACTTCTACATGCACTTCGACGAGATCGCGGCTAAAGAATCGCCGTTCGGCAAGCGCATCGCGCACGGGTATTTCGTGCTGTCGGCGGCGGCGGGTTTGTTCGTGTCGCCAGCACCCGGCCCGGTGCTCGCGAACTACGGCCTGGACACGCTGCGCTTCGTCAAGCCGGTCGGCATCGGCGACACGATCCGCGCGCGCCTCACGTGCAAGCGCAAGACCGACCGCAACCGCAAGGACGCGAACGGGCAGGGGCAGGGCGTGGTCGCGTGGGACGTGGAAGTCACGAACCAGGACGACGAGCTGGTCGCGAGCTACGACATCCTGACTTTGGTGGCGAAACGCTCGGCCTGAACGGTCGCGCAAACAAAAGGGGTTCACATGACGCGCAGAACGACACGCAGGACTTTTCTCGCCGCCGGCGGCGGCGCGGCCGCCAGCCTGACGGGTTGTGCGGGCCCGGGCTCTCTGTTCGCCAGCGCGCCCACCGTGGCCGAACAGAGGGCGATGAGTTCGTCGCAGGCGCTCGCCGCCATTCGTTCGGGCCGGCTTTCCGCCGAAGCCTACGTGAGCACCTCGCTCGTGCGTGCCGAGCAATTGAAGGATCTGAACGCCTTCATCGTGCTCGACAGAGCCGGTGCGGTCGCCGCCGCGCGCAAGATCGACGCGCTTCGCAGCAGCGGCGCGGCACTGCCGCCGCTCGCCGGTTTGCCGATCGTCGTCAAGGACAACATCAACACGCGCGAACTGCCGACGACCGCCGGCACCGCTGCGCTGCGCAACGTGCGGCCGGGCGCCAACGCGCCGGCGCTGCAGAAGCTGATCGACGCCGGCGCCGTCGTGCTCGGCAAGACGAACATGCACGAACTCGCGTTCGGCATCACCAGCACCAACCTCACGTCGTTCGCCGGGCCGGTGAAGAACCCGTATGACACGCAGCGCATTCCGGGTGGTTCTTCGGGCGGCACGGCGGCAGCGATTGCCGCGCGCATCGTGCCGAGCGGCCTGGGCACCGACACCGGCGGCTCCACGCGCGTGCCGGCGGCCCTGTGTGGCATCGTCGGGCTGCGGCCTTCGGTGGGCAACGGTGGCGCCGAGCGGCGCTACGACGGCGCCGGCGTGGTGCCCATTAGCCACACCCGCGACACGGTCGGGCCGATGGGCCGCAGCGTCGCCGACGTGGCCTTGCTCGACTCGGTGATCACCGGCACGCCGCTGGCCGCCGCGGTGCCGCTGCGCGGTTTGCGCATCGGCGTGCCAGCCTCGTTCTGGGCCGGGCTCGATGTGCAGGTGGCGAGTGTGATGGCCGCAGCGCGAGACAAGCTGCAGGCGGCCGGTGTGGTCTTCGTCGAGGTCGACATTCCGACACTGGCCGAAGTGAACAACAAGGTGTCGTTCCAGCTCGCGTTGCACGAGCCGATAGCCGACATTCCTGCTTACCTGGCGGCCACCGGTGTCAAGGGCATCGGCCTCGCCGACGTGGCCGCCGGTGTCGCGAGCCCCGATGTGAAAGGCGCTTTCGGCGCGATCCTGGCCGACGCTTTTGGCAAGGACTACGACGCTGCGATGCGCACCCACCGGCCGCGCTTGCGCAACCTCTACGACGGCTACTTCCGCAACAGCGTGCTCGACGCGATGATGTTCCCGACGACCATCGCGCCGGCGCCGCTGATCGATGCGGTCAACGGCTCCGGCAAGGTCTCGATCAACGCAGGCGCGCCGGCCGACACCTTCGGCACGTTCATCCGCAACACCGATCCCGGCAGCAACGCGGGCATTCCAGGTCTGTCGCTTCCGGCCGGCCTCACGAGCGGCGGTTTGCCGGTGGGCCTGGAGCTCGACGGCCCGGTGGGCAGCGATGCGCGTTTGCTGGGCATCGGCCTCTCGATCGAGAGCTTGCTCGGCGCGCTGCCAGCGCCGTCGCTCTGAAGCACACGAATTGATGCATGCGGCGCGCGGGGAAACCCCGCTCGGCCGCTGTGGGCCACACTCCTAGAATGATTGTGCAGTTGCACAAGGAGTTTTCTTCCATGGCCCAGACCCGCCGCGCCGGCAAAGCAGAAGCCCCCGCCGGGCCCCGCGCCGAGCCCGCCACCGTGGCGAGCAGCGGCCCGCGCATCCTCAAGAAATACCCGAACCGGCGCTTGTACGACACGCAGCTGAGCAGCTACATCACGCTCGCCGATGTGAAGACCATGGTGCTCTCGGCCGAACACTTCGAGGTGCGCGACGCCAAGACCGGCGAAGACCTCACACGCAGCATCCTGCTGCAGATCATTCTCGAAGAAGAAACCGGCGGCGTGCCGATCTTCTCGGCGCCGATGCTGTCGCAGCTGATCCGTTTCTACGGCCACGCGATGCAAGGCATGATGGGCTCCTACCTCGAGAAAAACCTGCAGACCTTCACCGACATCCAGGCCCGCCTGGCCGAGCAGTCCAAGGGCCTGTACGACCCGGCCGCGCAAAGCCCCGAGCTGTGGGCGCAGTTCCTCAACGGCCAGGCGCCGGTGGTGCAGGGGCTGATGGGCAACTACATGGAACAGTCGCGCAACATGTTCGTGCAGTTGCAGGAACAGATGGCCAAACAGGCCGGTGCACTGTTCCCCGGCATGCCGGGGTTCGTGCCGCCGAAACGCTGACTTCGCGCGCCGATCAGCTGCTCTCCGGCGTGAAGAATCGGCGCGACAGGCCGCTGCGCCCCGGGTAGTACTTGAACCAGGGCCGCGCCTCGTCGATGACGCGCGCGACCGAGGGGCGCTCGACCAGACGATCGAAGTAGGACGCCAGGCGCCCGGGCCACGCCGAGCGGATCGCGTTCGGCGTCCGGACGCAGCAGGTCTGCGGTGAACGCCTGCATGGGTGTCATCACGTACAGGTCGAACAGGCGGTCCCACAGGCGCACTTCGAGCGCCGCGTCGGGATCGTTCGGGATGAGCACGCGGCCCGGGCCGGCATGGTGGCGTTGCAGGTGCACGATCACGATGCTCGTCTCGGGAATGGGCCGTTCCTGGTCGACCAGCAAGGGCATTTTGCCCAGAGGCCACAAGGCGAGGAGCGCCGAGCGCTCCGCCGGGTCGCCCAGGTTCAGCAACCGCTTTTCCGCCTCGATTCCCAGCTCGTCGAGAGCGATGAGGACCTTCTGGCAATAGGAAGAAAGAGGGTGGTAGTGCAGAGCAAGGGTGGTCATGGCAAGGCGCCGCTGTTGTCGACCCCGGAAATGTATCAATGCGACGCGGCCGGAGCGCCTGGGCCAATCTGTGAAAATCCGCGGATGACACCAGACACCCTGCTCGCCCCGGGCGCGCCAAAACTCGCGCCGAAAATCGGTTTCGTCTCCCTCGGCTGCCCCAAAGCGCTGACCGATTCCGAGCTGATCCTCACGCAACTGCGCGCTGAGGGCTACGACACCTCGAAGACCTTTGCCGGCGCTGACCTCGTCATCGTGAACACTTGCGGCTTCATCGACGACGCGGTGAAAGAAAGCCTCGACACCATCGGCGAAGCGCTGGCCGAGAACGGCAAGGTCATCGTCACCGGCTGCCTCGGCGCGAAGGCGGGCGAGGACGGTGGCAACCTGGTGCGGCAGATGCACCCTAGCGTGCTCGCCGTGACCGGCCCGCACGCCACGAACGAGGTGATGGACGCGGTGCACAAGCACAGCCCGAAACCGCACGACCCGTTCATCGACCTCGTGCCGGCGCAGGGCGTGAAGCTCACGCCGCGCCACTACGCGTATCTGAAGATCAGCGAAGGCTGCAACCACCGCTGCTCGTTCTGCATCATCCCGAGCATGCGCGGCGACCTGGTTTCGCGACCGATCGGCGACGTGCTCGGCGAAGCGCAGCGCCTGTTCGAGGCCGGCGTGAAGGAGCTGCTCGTGATCAGCCAGGACACGAGCGCCTACGGCGTCGACGTCCGCTATCGCACCGGCTTCTGGAATGGCCGACCGGTCAAGACGCAGCTTCTCGATTTGTGCGAGCGGCTTGCCGAGATCGCGGCGAAGCACGGCGCCTGGGTGCGCCTGCACTACGTCTACCCGTACCCGCACGTCGACGCGGTCCTGCCGCTGATGGCCAGCGGCGGCATCCTGCCTTACCTCGACGTGCCGTTCCAGCATTCGC